>JALVCY010000502.1 GCA_027009605.1 Saprospiraceae bacterium | reverse complement strand
AGACAAGAGGGCATGTCTGCCAATTTCATCACCCCACATTGTTGATATTATCATGTAGCAGTCACCGTCATACTGCGATACCGTTACACCGCTAAACCGTTACACCGCTAAACCGTTACACCGCTACATCGCTACACCGAAAAATTTGCTGTGGGAGAAGGATTCGAACCTTCACGAAGCGGTTAGCCACACTCCAGAAAAAACAAGGTCGGTGACCTCATCTTTTCTGAAAAGGGTTTATCCCTTATCTTCACCCCCGAGACAAGAGGGCATGTCTGCCAATTTCATCACCCCACAAGGTGGAAAGAGTATCACATTAGATTCCAACTTTTTGGAAGTGTTTGTCTCTTTCGATAACACAAAGATAAAGCCTTTTGGTCGTTATTTGCAAATTATTTAACAAATAGCTTGAAAATATAGTTTTTATCTAAATAATGATTATTTTTGTGTGTTTTATCTAATCTGGCTAATGAAATGGCACTTTGTTTTAAATTTTATCAAAAGTATTAAAAATATTCTTACTTTTGGTGGGCATAAAATCAATAGAAACGATTCTAAGAAGGATGCTCTTTAGAGAAAAAAGTCTCTTTTGGTCAAAATAATTCGCTTGGAGTCGTTGCAATCAATACAAAATACCATGAAATTACTCTACTGGCTTCTATTTTTATCTTTTCTCGCTCCGGCTTGCACGTGGTCTTCTAATGAAAAGGAGATAGGAGAAGATGTCTGTCATTGTGTGACGAACTTGGTTCATGTGAATGACCAAATTAAACAGGCTATGAATAATGGCACTCAAGGCGAAGTCATGAATCTTTTTATCAAAGCCGGTGAAGAACAAAAAAAATCTTTAAATTGCATCTTGGGTTTATCCAATACTTACGGGGAGATGAACGAAAAGCTTTATGATAAAGTGATGGAGCAACTCAATGATGAATGTCCCGATGCGGTTGAAGCATTTCAGAAGAGTGGATGGTATGAAAAACCGGAATAGGATAAAAAACAACCCCTTAGCACGGCTACTCTTGAAAAAAGAACCTTTTTCGTCAAAATGATTCGTACTGAGTAGCTCCAAATATCAAAACCAAACACCAAGAAAACAAAAGGTATGATGAAAACTTTTCTAACAGCATTATTGGTTTTCAGTGTCGCAAGTTTATGGGCACAAACCAACTATTACGTAAGTCCAACCGGAGATGACAGCCATACAGGTCTGAGTGAAGCACAAGCTTGGAAGACCATTACTCATGCGGTATCTGCTACCAGCCCGGTGAGTGCGGGAGATATCGTCAATGTCAAAGCCGGCGACTATGGTGCAGAGCATTTAGTATTTGAAAAAAGTGGGACGGACGGCTCTCCAATTACTTTTGAAGGATATAAAAATACTCCCGGTGATCAGCCCAATTTAAATTATAACTTCGGTGACCCCCTGGATGCGACAGTGATGCCCTTATTGGATGGAGTTAATAGAGCTACATCCGGAAGTGCCATGGAACTAGAATCTGTCAGCTATATCGTCATAAAAAACTTTCAAGTAAAGCATTATCAACAGGCGGTGTATTCGAGGGGGGCACATCATCTCTCTATTGAGAATGTGATTACACTGGAGTTAGGGGATGTTGACGCTAATTATGATGGGGGAGGATTTTCGCTTGCGGTTGATGGTGATGGCTTGGGTGGCTATAGCAATCAGTTGAAGAACTGTATTGTGACCAATGCCGCCGCTGAAGGTATTTCCATCGCCGGTAATGATAATATTATTGACAATTGTAAGATTTATTGCAATGATAATTCCACGGTAAATGCTTCTACCGATTATTATATTGTCGTTGCCGGAAATAATAATTATATTACCGGTTGCTATGTTGAAAGGATTGGGGACTTGGAGCATGCTGGAGCAGGCATCGGAGTGAAAGAAGATGCCGAAAATAATTTATTTGAAAATTGTGTAGCCAAAGACCTGAAAAATGGCGGTTTCTATGCCCGGTATCTAGGCGCCAAACACAATGAATTTCGCCATTGTCAAGCCATCGGAACCTTAGATGATGTCTTGGGCTTTTTGATTCGAGATGGTGCCAGTTATAATACATTCAATAGTTGTAGTTCTGAAAGTTGTACGGATGCAGTTGCTTTTATGGATACAGGGGAAAATGGCGGTGCACATTATTGTGGCCGGCACAATACGTTTAACAATTGTCTTTTTCAAAATGCGACAGTGGCTGCTATAAGGTTTGATAATTATGAAGTGGCATCTCCGGCAGATAGCAATCTGTTTGCTAATTGTGTCTTTAATCAAGGTACTACTTTTGCGACAACCAACCGGAAAAATAAGGATAACCGGATTTTGAATTGTATCATTAATGGGTATGCTAATTTAAGCTCCGGAACTGAATCGTTGGATATGGATTTCACCTATTGTGATTTTTATAATAGTTTTCCAACTCCTTCCGGAACCGGTAATATTTCTGCAGACCCAAAATTTGTGGATGCCGCAAATGGGGATTATCATCTTCAATCAACTAGTAGTTGCATAGATGCCGGTATCGCTACGGATGCACCCGGTACAGATTATGAAGGGACGGTGCGGCCTCAAGGCGCTGCGTATGATATAGGTGCTTACGAGCGGAGTAGTATCTTGCCGGTAGAGTGGACTGATTTTGATGTCTCTGCCATAAAAAACTGTCAAGGAGTACGGTTAAGATGGACTACAGAAACCGAAACCAATACCAAGTGGTTTGATGTCGAACGGAGCATGGATTTGGCGCATTGGCAACGCATCGCTCGGCTGCCGGCCAAAGGACAAAGTGCCGAAAGAGTACAGTATGAACTAGAAGACAAGACCGCACAGAAATCCCAAACTTGGTTTTATCGCTTTAAAGAAGTGGATCTGGATGGTCAAGTTTATATCTCTTCAATTAAAACCATTCGCTTAGCTTGCGCAAAAAAGGAAATCAATATCTTTCCCAATCCTTGTCATGGAGTCATGCATCTGACACCTGTAGCTAACGGCAATTATTTGATTCGTGATGCTCAAGGTAGATGCGTCAAACAAGGGGCTTTGGCATCGGATATTGATATTTTTGGGCTTCCAACCGGGGTTTATGCCGTACAAATCATAGTCGATGATCAGGTGTATGTAAAAAAACTTTTCGTTCGTGAATAATGGCATAGAACTCTTGCATTAAAACTCTGATATATGAAATCCATTAATCCATACAACCAACAAAGCTTAGCGGAGTATGAAGCTTTTTCTGACTGGAAAGTTCAGTCTATCATTGTAGCTTCCGCCAAAACCTATCGCACTTGGAAGACGACAGAACTCAATGACAGGGTTCTTCTAGTCAAACAATTGGCAGCCAACTTGCGCCAACAAAAAACAGCCTTGGCCGAAATGATGACGCTCGAAATGGGTAAAATCCAAAAAGAAGCCATAGCTGAAATTGAAAAATGTGCGTGGCTTTGTGAATATTACGCCGATCATGCTTTTGAATTTTTGGCCGCAAGGCACGTCCAAACCGAGATGTTTAAATCTTATGTGGCTTATCAGCCATTGGGTACAGTCTTGGCTGTGATGCCTTGGAATTTCCCGTTTTGGCAAGTTTTTCGGGCGGCCGTACCTGCTCTTTTGGCGGGCAATACGATGTTATTGAAGCACGCATCTAATGTATTTGGATCGGCTTTGTTGATTGAGCAATTGTTTATGGATTCGGGTTTTCCGAAAGGTGTTTTTTCGGTATTGCTGATTGGGGCAAAAAAGGTGGAGCAGGTATTGAAAGCCGACTCGGTGGTGGGGGTGGCTTTGACCGGGAGTGAGTTTGCGGGGGCGTCAGTGGCAGCCCTTGCGGGAAAAAATATCAAGCGGCAAGTTCTTGAATTAGGGGGAAGTGATGCATTTATTGTTATGGATGATGCAGATTTGGCGAAAGCGGCGGATGTGGCGGTGGCTTCCCGAATGCTGAATGCCGGACAATCTTGCATCGCATCCAAACGGTTTTTTGTCCATGAAAAAGTACAGGAATCCTTTATGGATGAAGTATTGAAGCGAATCCAAAAACTGAAATTGGACAACCCCCTTTCGGAAAATACCAATATAGGGCCGATGGCTAGGATGGATTTGGCCGACGAATTAAGTGAGCAGCTGAAAAAGGGCTTGGCTCAGGGAGCTAGTGTGGTGTACGGAGGGGAGCGAGACCGTTGTTTGTTTGAGCCTACCTTATTGTATTTGCCCACTGCCGATAATATCTTGGCTAAGGAAGAAACCTTTGGACCTCTAATGCCGGTGATGCCTTTTTCCACAGAAAAAGAAGCTATCCAAATGGCCAATAATTCCCGATTTGGACTGGGGGGCTCCGTCTGGACTCGGGACTTGAAGAAGGGGGAAGCGATGGCGTTGCAAATTGAAGCGGGTGCGGTATTTGTAAATGGCATGGTTCGCTCTGATCCTAGGCTGCCTTTTGGCGGAATCAAAGACTCGGGCTATGGACGTGAACTCTCTCAGGAAGGTATCTTGGAATTTGTGAATACGAAGACGGTGGTGGTAGAGCGGAATTAGTTTGTTGGCTTTTGCCTACGGCGTTCAATTTGCCCTTCGGACGCCTGCCTGCTGCAGGCAGGTTCAATATGTGCTTCGCACGTTCAATTGCCTACGGCGCCCGCCTGCGGCCGGCAGGTTCAAGGAGTAATCGGAGCGCCCCTTCTTATTTGGCATTCTGCAGTTGATATTCTGTTTTGTTTTTCCTATTTATTTTTTTTGAATTAGTCAAGATGATAAATATCAGTAGTCGGTCAAGCTAAAGTAGCGCTGATTTAGGCCTTTTATGCTTACATTTGGCGCAAAATTTTGAAATATGAAGAAAAGAAAGACATGGGCAGAGCCCTATAAAATTAAGATGGTTGAGCCCGTCTTCATGACGACGAAGGCACAACGCAAAAAGTACATCAAAGAAGCAGGATACAATACCTTTTTGCTTCGTTCTAAAGATGTTTATATTGATTTATTGACGGATAGTGGGACGTCGGCTATGAGTGATCGCCAATGGGCCGGACTCATGATGGGGGATGAAGCTTATGCCGGTAGTCGCAACTTCTATGAGCTGGAAGAAGCGGTACGGCATTACTATGGTTACAAGTATTTGGTACCCACTCACCAAGGCCGAGCTGCGGAGCATATTATCTCTCAGTTGATGATCAAAAAAGGAGATTACGTCCCCGGTAATATGTACTTCACCACGACTCGGTTGCACCAAGAGTTGGCCGGGGGGACTTTTGTAGATGTCATCGTTGATGAAGCCCACGATTCGGAGAGTACTTTTCCTTTTAAAGGGAATATTGACCTAAAAAAATTAAAGGCTTTAATCAAGAAAAAAGGCGCCGACAAAATCCCTTATGTGAGTATTGCCACAACCGTCAATATGGCCGGTGGACAACCCATTTCGATGGCCAATTTGAAAGCTGTGCGAAAGCTGACCAAAAAACACGGAATCCCAATCATTCACGATATGACACGGGTGGCGGAAAATGCCTTTATGATTCAGCAAAAGGAGAAAGGGTATAAAAAGAAGACGGTAGCGCAAATTGTGAAGGAGATTTGTGATTTAACGGATGGAGCAACGATGAGTGCCAAAAAAGATGCTTTGGTCAATATCGGTGGATTCCTAGCCTTGAATGACCCGGAAATCTTTGATAAGGCCCGGAATATGGTCGTCGTTTATGAAGGTTTGCATACTTATGGCGGTATGGCCGGCAGAGACATGCAAGCATTGGCTATTGGTATTGGAGAGTCGGTTTCTTGTGACCATATTCGCGCCAGAGTTGGGCAGGTACAATATCTTGGGGAAAAGTTATTGGAAGCCGGTATTCCAATTGTAAAACCTATCGGTACACATGGCATCTTCTTGGATGCTAAGGCCTTTTTGCCCCATCTAAGTCAAGATGAATTTCCGGCACAAACGTTGGCAGCGGAGTTGTATTTGGATTCCGGTATCCGAGCCATGGAGCGCGGTGTCGTCTCTGCAGGTCGAAATAAAAAGACCGGAAAGCATAATTATCCTAAATTAGAATTGGTGCGTTTGACCATTCCGCGTCGGGTCTATACCCAGGCGCACATGGATGTAATTGTTGATTCTGTCGCATCGGTTTATGCTAAACGGAATAAAATCAAGGGTCTAAAAATGGTTTATGAGCCGGATTATTTGCGGTTCTTCCAAGCTAGATTTGAAAAGTTGTAACTGTTTAGGTGCCCCAATTTTTAGGTAGAAAATAGGCATTTTTGTGGATGTTGACGTAGGGACGCACGGCCGTGCGTCCCTACGTGAGAAAATTTTAGCAAAAACAGGCGCAAAAAGGGCATTTTCTAACAAAAATTAGCGGGATGCTAAATAGTTACGAAAAATTATAATCTGTAGAACCAAATGAAGAAGCGTAGGCCGGCAACGGTCTGCGCTTTTTTTTAGTTCTTGTATCAGTGGTTTGAGCTGCCGAGTTAAATTCCGGAAACAGAGATTCATAAAAAAAGCCCCTAGTCTGCAAACTAGTGGCTTTTCACATTTTTTAATCATTTTTCAATCCTATGAAAGATTTGATAAGATTCATGCAAATAGTTTGCCAAAATGATTAGGAATAATTCTTCTGCCTAAAAAATAACGTAACTGTTTAGGTGCTCCTATTATGAGCTACCATGCTAACACAAGTCGTATATAAATAAAATTGTAACTGTTTAGGTGCTCCTATTTTAAGGCAAAAAATAGGCATTTTTGTGTATGTTGACGCAAGGCCGTGTGCCCCTACGTGAGAAAATTTTAGCAAAAACAGACGCAAAAAGGGTATTTGGGGTCAAAATAGTCCTACCTAAACAGTTACAAAATAACCAAAGCATTTGTTACCACGCCGGTTTTCAACTGTATCTTTAGAACATAATTTCCCGGCGCAAGGTGGCCGATGGCAATGTCCATATTTTGGGGATTGTCTATAGGATAGATACGCCCATCCGCCCCAATAATAACCATAGCCTTAATATCTTCGGAAGATTGTATATGGATAAAAGATGACGAAGGATTTGGAAATATTTTTACGGAAGTGGCAGAAAAAGCATCCTGGTTAGCCACTACTTCTTTAAGCATAATCGTATCTTCAACGGTACAACCATTAAAATCAGTCATTACAAAATGGAAGGTATCCGCCGGTAAGTTATTTAATTCAAAATCCGTTAAACCTTGATCCCATAGTATTTGGTAGGGTGATTGGCCGCCGGCGGGAGTCACTTTTATATGGCCGTTGGCTTGACCGGCATTGGGGTTGGTTTTGTCAATGGTCGTGGTTGGCAAGTCAAAGACAGTGATAGTAATTTCGTCGGAAGAAGTCGCACCGGATGGTTTGGTGACCGTCACTTTGTAGCTTCCACTTTCGGTAGGAAAAAACTCCCGGATGGGTTGTGTAGATTGATTTTCCCATAGGTAGGTGCAGTCGGAGCAATCTGCGACAGTGGCATCTAAGACCACCCTCTTGCCGGCACAGACTCCAAAATCATTGCCCAAAGAAACGGACAAGGTCTCCAAATCATGATATTTGGTTACCCAAATATCTTTTCGTCCGTGCGTTACCCACTCTCCATCCGGTGCATCGGTATCTCCGATTACGGCAATGATGCCATTGTTTTTTCGGACTCCGATGGCGACGCCATATTCATTGGTCGAACCTGTGGAAGTCGTTTCCCAAGCCTTATTGCCGTCGGCATCCAACTTGAGCGTCCAAGCATTTTTGTAGGCGGTGTGTGGATTGCCGGACAATTCTGTCTCCATGTATCCTGTTATCAAGAATCCATCGTCTATCAACATAGGGTAAACGGCCAGTCCGGCGTCGTAGCGTGGAAACCCATAGTTTTTTTGCCATACGACATCTCCTGCTTCTGTGATTTTGATGGCGAGCAAGTCTTGATTAAACCGGTCTAAAATATCCGGTGAAGTCAAGTCTGAAAGCCCAATCGAGCCCACCAAAACATAACCTCCACCCTTCACAGGACAAATGGCTTGCCCATAATCAAAAGTAGCCCCGCCATAGGTTTTAGACCATTCTAAATTGCCCCCGTGGTCTATTTTGATGACCCACATATCACTATGTCCCAAGTTGGCCACAACGCTTCCATCATGGGAGAAAGTAGTTCCAATAATAATAAAACCGCCATCAGGTGTTGCTGTAATATCTTTGGGATAGTCCGTTTTGCTTCCGCCATAGGTTTTTGTCCACTCTAAATTTCCTTCTGAATCTATTTTTTGCGCAAGCCAATCGCCTTGCCCGTAGGTGTAGGAAATAGGGCTATCCGCCGAAAAAGTCTCTCCCACAATTACGGCTCCACCATCGCCGGTAGAAACGAGAGATGCTGCTTGGTCTAAGCGGGAGCCACCCAAGCATTTTTGCCAAGATATGTTGCCATTTTTGTCGGTTTTGGTTACAAAAAAGTCACCATCTCCTTTATAGCTTGGTAGCTCTGAAGAGAAAGTAGTTCCCAAAACGAAAAATCCACCCGGAGTGGATTTGATTTTAGCCCCAATATCTTTTGAAAGGCCGCCATATTTTTTTCCCGAAAGGAACTGAAAAGAAGTGTCTGTGAATATCGTCCAAAGGTCAAAATTCTCACCATCCTGTTGCGCATTGCCCAAAAAGGCAAAGCCTGCCGGTGATGCAACAACGGATTGAGCTGTCTCAATTTTGGCTGAGCCAAAGGACTGAGCGAAGGATAGTTGGGTTAGGAAAATAAAAAATCCTAACAATATCATGTTTGTTTGTTGCATAATACGCTGTTCTAGGATGATATTTTGATAGTGAAACTTTTTGTAAAGCACGCAAAGTTACAGAATACTCGTTACTTTTGCTTACTCAAATCAAAATACCATGCATAAATTTTTATTTACTTTGTTATTGAGCTTTGGCGTCCTAGTGTCTGTATCAGCCCAAATTACGATTACTCCGGATCATAAAACAGCTAGTTATAACGTAGGTGAGACGATTGTTTTTAATATTCATTCGACGATAACGGGGCCGGCAACCTACGAAATCAGATATTCAGAGCAAACGAAGGTCTTGGAAAAAGGGAAACTAGATGTCGTTGCCAATCAAGATTATCAGATTACATTTGTACCACAAGAGCCTTGTTTTTTGATTTGTAAGGTTTATGTCTCGGGAAATGAAGGAATTGCCGGCGTCTCAGTGTCTCCCTTTGATATCATGCCTTTTGAAGATACGCCCGCAGACTTTGATGAGTTTTGGGCCAATCAAAAAGCCCAGCTTGCGCAAATACCTATTGACCCCCAGTTGACGCTATTCTCAGAGACCGGAGCGAGTACAACCTACAAAATTAGCCTAGCGAGTATCGATAATCGAAGAGTCTATGGCTATCTCTCGGTTCCTAAAGTGAATGAGCCCATGGCAGCGGTCTTGCAAGTGCCTGCCTATGGAAGTGCCCCGGGCAATGCTCAGCCGGTGCCTTGGATAGCTGAAAACTTAGGAGCCATTATCCTTAATATCTCCATTCACAATGCCCCACCGGATCAGCAAGACCCGAATGCCTACCAGCCTAATGACCCGAGCATTCGAGAGAAAAATTACTACCGGTATGCCTTTATGGCTGCTGTGCGGGCGATTGACTATATTTTTACCCGGCCTGATTTTGATGGCAAAGAATTGGCCGTTTATGGGATTAGTCAAGGCGGGGGCTTGGCGCTTTGTACGGCAGGCTTGGATCAAAGAGTGAAGTTGTTGGTGGATATTGTTCCGGCCTTATGTCGTCATGATGGGCAGCGCTATGGACGACCTAGCGGGCATCCCTTTTATATAGCGACATCCAGGTTTACGGTTGGCACCCCGGAGCATGAATATGCGACTACCGAAGCGACGAAGTATTATGATGCGGTCAATTTTGCCAAGCGTTTTACCGGCCCGTCCTTATCCATGTTCGGGTATTTAGACCAAACTTGCCCTGCAGAGACAGGCTTTACAGCAAATAATCAATTGCTCAACTCCAAGATGATTATCCATCAGCGAGATAAAGGGCACAACTCTTTCTTTTTAGGTCCTTATGATTTATATCGGTTTATTCGGGGGTACTTTACGGATTTGCATTCCAAGTATCCGCCTGCAGATTCATCCACTTGGTACGTGATGGATGCCGGTGGAGGACAAACTACTTCCGTAAATACTGATATTGATTTGGAAGCCAATTTGACACTTGATCAGCAAGCTACAACCAGCTTGCCCGTAGAATGGCAAAAAGTAAGTGGGCCGGGCGCAGTTCATTTTTCGACCCCTTATAAGTACTTGACCAAGGCTTCTTTTTCTAAGCCCGGCAGCTACTTGCTTCGGGTGGTCGCTACGGATAATGCTTTATTGGATTCGGATGGGGTTTGGATGCAAATCGTTGATTATGTCTGGATTCAGGTGAATTAGTTTTTTTTTTTGTTTTTTTTATGACAGAGTCTTTAAATATTTGGCGTCACTTTGTTAATTAGAATTTATTATCAACTCGGTCTGTCACGGGATTTGTCAAAGAATCATAAAATTTTGTGGTTTTACAGCAGAACACTTTTCAGAGTAGGCTCAACTTTTGAAAAGTAAGTAATAAAGGTTTTCCTATAAAAATTTGAGATTCAAAAAAAGAATTAGGCATTAGCTGTAACTTGTTAATAATCAATAACTTAGTGTATCCTTAGTGTCAACTTAGTGTACTCAGTGGTTAGGCATGACGCTTTTCCTTACCACTAAGATCTTTTTAGAATATACCAAGTTTACACTAAGAAGTATTACCCGGGCTTGAGTTGACTTCAAAAGCTAGAGTTTTATAGGAAAGCCCTTAGTCAGTAATGAAACAAACCATCTTTTTTTTTATTTTTGCTTATGCAAAAAACAAATACACGATTATTCTTTCTTTTTCTGGTTTGGGCTTTGGGGGCATTTCACTTATCAGCTCAGGACTGTTCCGGAGATGTGTTGGCTCGGAAGTATCAAGTCTATAAGAACCGGTTTTACCGGCATTTTATCGTTCAAGACCGTTCGGAAAGGGGATGTGTTCAGGATGGTATCGGCTTGGTTTTGTCGCAAGACTCTGCTGTAGTCCGATTTACCAAAGAAGGGTATGGCTTGCCGGCATCTAATTTTTGGATTGCGCCCAATGGGGATCAAGTCAATAGCCGAATACGCAAGGACTGTGATGAGTTTGGTATCTCTTGGATTAGCAAAGATAAGGGGGCTCGAGACAATCCCAATCACCGGTTTAATTGGGTTGATTTTGGCTCGGAGACGCTGACGCAAATGGGTTGGTGGCTGATTACTCTGTCCACGGAATATGAATTAAAGAGAAATGCCGGCGATACTTTAGGACAACAGCGGGCGCTCGAAGACTTGTTTTTGGGATTGCAGGCACTTCGACGGCTGGATATGCAGGCTCAATATATTTTGGATAAGACTTATGCTGACCGGAGTTTGGGAGGCCAGCAGCTTCTTTGTGAACGGGAGCTTGTCGATGCGACCAAGTTGGGTTGGTGGAATAATTGCCATCGCAATTGGGATGTCCGGGTGAAAAAAGGAGCCCGGTTTACACCGGATTATTCAGGCTATAATGGCTTTTTGATTCGGAGTGATGTGCCGCAGTCTTTAGTCGAATTATTGGACGATAGCACCGATGAATCTTGGAATGTGGATGCCATCGGTGGGGCTTTTGGCGCCTTGACTAGTGTGCCGCCTTCGGCCTGTCCGCCGGTGGATACACTTTGTTTTTTGGCCAAAGGGCAGTATTTTTTGAGTCATGATCAAATTATTAACTTGTTTTATGGCTTTCTTTTTGTCAAAAAATATATTCCGGCTTCCGCGAAAGTGGAGACTTGCTCGGGGGAGATTTTTTATCCGGTGGAAATGATGCAAAAAATCAGTGCCGGTATTTTATCTGCATTGAAAAATAGTCATGTAGCCTTGCCGGGAAGCAAGGAAAATTGTAGCCATACGGTCAAACTTTCGGAATGTGAAGGCGGCAATCTAGGGCCGACGATTTACGGACTCAAAAAAGTGAATGAAATCCTTCAAGGGAAAGCGGTCAAAACTAAACTTTGGCAGCGGTCTTTTTTTACGAGCATGTCCATTTTTAATGCCAGTTTCAATGCCGAATTTTATCTCAAGCTTTTTTGTGGGTATAAAGATTTTAGCACCTTAAAAAGAAGAAAACGCAGAAAGGTGATTCGTTTTTCCAAGCGGTTGCATCATGAGATTTTAATTTTAGGCAACGACCTGCTTTTTCCGAAAGGAGACAAAGTGGCCGAAGACCTAGGGGGGCAAGACCTCTTTTACAAAATGCTTTGTGAAGCCCCCTTGAGTGGGCCTTGTCATGCCGAAAAAGACTACAAAGCCTACTGGCCTTGGGGTGGGGGCGCTCGGTATTGGCCTCAAGGTTTTGAATGCGACAATGTGAAAGGTTGGGAAGGAGACCGGTGGCAAACTCACCTTTGGACAAAGGATGGGCGTCCCAAAGAATGGATACCGCCCCGGCGGGGTAATGGGCTGGATTATTTGGCGTTGTACAATCTGTACCGGTTGGCGTATGGTGCTTCAAAAAATTAGGCGGAAAGAGGAAGCTAAGCACCGGATTTTTTTGCACTTTCGTGTTTTATCTTGCATATCCTGAAATCTATCTACCGAAACTTGAGTAAAACAGCTATCTTTACGGCATGAATTTTCCAATCCATACATCTTGGCGGTATATTTTTTCCAAAAAAAGTACAAATGCGATTCATATCATTTCCGGGGTGACCGTTTTTGGGATTGCGGTGGGGACGGCGGCTTTGATATTGGTGTTGTCGGTATTTAATGGATTTGAAGACTTGCTGGGCGAATTGTTTGGTTACTTCAATCCGGAGATAAAGATTGAATTGAAAGAAGGAAAATTCTTTCAAGTAGATACCGCTAAGCTGGCGCAAATCAAAGCGATAAAAGGCATTAAAGAAGTATCGGTGACCATCGAAGAAGTGGCCTTTTTTGAGTATGACGGCAATCAAGATTTTGGAACAATCAAAGGTGTTGATGACAACTTTGCTCATATCAACCATATTGACTCGACCATTGTGGATGGAGACTACACGCTTCATCAAGACGGACAAAATTTCTTAGTTTTGGGTTACGGACTTGCGTCCAAACTGTCTCTGGCCGGTATAGACCCCTTTAAATCGGTTAATATTTACATGCCAGTCGATAAAAAGCGCTCTTCTATCGGCAAGCCTTTTCGTTCTCGATTTGCGGTACCTTCCGGAATCTTTCAGATTCAAGACGAAGTCGATATGCAATATGCCATCTCTAACTTAAATTTTGTCAGAGACTTACTTAAATTGCCCAACAAGGCCAGTGCGATAGAAATCGGGTTGGCCGACCAAGTCTATCCGTCGGCGGTTAAGCCGGCCTTGAAGCAAGTTTTGGGTGATGCCTTCACTTATAAAGACCGCTATCAGCAAAACGAAGCATTTTTTAAGATTATGAAGCTGGAGCGTTGGATGTTTTTTGCGATTATCAGTTTAGCGATGGTATTAGTGGCCTTCAATATGATTGGTAGTTTATGGATGACAGTTTTGGAGAAGAAAAGTGATGTTGCGGTACTTCGTTCGATTGGGTTGGAGGACAAGGGTGTGTTTAGTATATTCTTTTTTCAGGGTTTATTTTTATTGGCTATTGGTATTGCTTTAGGTTTTGTATTGGCATTGATTATTTATTATATCCACACGACTTACGGCATCCTATCTATTCCCGAAGGGTTTGCGGTGGATCGTTTCCCTATGACTTTACGTTGGGTTGATTTTCCGGTAGTTGCGGTGACAGTATTTATTATTGGGTCGATTGCGGCCTTTATCCCTGCCAGAAAGGCAATGGGCATATTGCCTACTGATCTCTAGGCGGATGGTAGTAGCCATGAACAAACCAAAATATCTTCCAAGCAAAAGCCCCAAGATTTTCAAAATTTACCAAAGACCCGAAGCCCCCGGCCCGGCTATCAAGCGATGAAGCCCAACAAAATGGAATTTTGGAAATCTCCCCCAAACACCACCAACCAACAAACAGAATATCGAATGCAGAACGCCGAATATCGAATAATGAAGTAAAAACCCAAACAAAAACCCATATCATCTCAACCTGCGAAGCACTCAACCACGAAGTCCGCAGGACAAGTCTCAACAAGAGAGCCGAAGGCGAACGTCTCAACTTTCTTCAATTAGCAAAGATTTTATCCAGAGCCAATGGCATACAGGGGAACATTTTGGCTCACCAATCACTCCGCTGCGCTCCGTGCTTAGCGATCCACGTTCGATGCGAATCTCAACAACGAAGTCCGAAGGACAAGCTCAACCAAGAAGCCAAAGACAATTAACGGTATAGTGGTATAGCGGTATAATGGTATAACGGGTAGGCGGCTAAAAAATCTTACAACTATATCAATTACAGAATCCAAAATATCAAATAATGAAGCAAAATCCAAAACAAATACCCACATCTCTCAACTAGCGAAGCTTGCGAGCGATTCAACTTCTTCAACTAGCGCAGCGAATCAACTTTCTCAACCACAAAAGTCAAGCATCCGGCAATAAGCCCAAGAACAACCCCCTACCAAAGCCAAAGATCAAAGCGCCACCGGCGCGCCCCAAAGACCAAAGACCCAAAATCCCCACAAAAACCCATATCATCTCAACCTGCGAAGCACTCAACAACGAAGTCCGCAGGACAAGTCCCAACAAGAGAGCCGAAGGCGACCGTCTCAACTTTTTCAACTAGCGTAGCTTGCGAGCGAATCAACTTCTTCAACTTCTTCAACCAGCGCAGCAAATCAACTACCAAACCTACTGCTCAATCTCCTCCAGTATCTTCAAGGTCTCAAAGACATAAGGGTCTTTCTTGATGTTTTTCAACCAATTCTCATTTTTTACAATATTAGAAGAATCTTTATTGATGGAAGGCAAGTCAACCGATAAATTGGTGACTTCAAAGTTAGGGATTTCGGTCATAATATTATCGAACTCCTTGGAGCGGGCTGCTTGTTTTTTCTCGAAAGCCCGGTAGGTATTAAACTCTAAGTCAATCACCGTGCTATCTCTGAATTTTTTATACAAGCGGGCATTTTGATCAATCTTGTCAAAAATGGGGTTGTCGGCAATTCGCTTTTGACTATGCTTGATTACCTCGTTTCTATTTTTGATGGTAAATGCTTTGTGGTATTTGGCCGGCTTAATTTGTGTCCAAGGCAATGGATGTTCCATTTCCCGTTCGCCTTTGTCCAAATACGCATAATCATCGGGGATAACAATGTCTGACGCAACGCCTTTGAGTTGGGTGGAGCCGCCGTTAATCCGATAAAATTTTTGGGTTGTCAGCTTAATATCTCCTAAAGGCTGCACGTCCTTAGGGGCGCCCCTGTCCAAAGACAAGAAACTTTGAACAGTGCCTTTACCGTAAGTCTGTTTGCTGCCCACGATAATGGCCCGGTCATAATCTTGAAGGGCGGCAGCTAATATCTCAGAAGCCGATGCACTAAAGGAGTTGACCATGACAACTAACGGGCCGTCATATTGGGTCTCGGGGTCATCATCTCTCAAAATTTGTGCTTTTCTGTAGCGGGGTTTGACCTGAACTATTGGGCCGTCAGGGATAAATAATCCGCCTATCGTGACGACGTCTCTCAAAGACCCGCCACCGTTGTTTCTCAAATCTATAGCGATACCATTGACGCCGGCTCTTTTTAATTTTTGTATTTCTGTGGCCATATCTACGGCACAACTCTTTCCGTTTTTACGGTTAAAGTCAACATAGAATTTAGGGAGTCTGATGTATCCGTATTTTTTGCCATCTTTTTCTTGAATAATCAATGACTTGGCAAAAGAATCTTCCATCACAACCAAGTCGCGGACAATTTTTATTTTCTCTGTAGAACCATCTTTCTTTTTGACATGCAAAATAACAACAGTTCCTTTTTTGCCGCGAATAATCTTGACGACATCATTAATATCCCATCCGGAGATGTCAACCGGTTCTTCTCCTTCTTGCTGAACCATTTGGATAATATCGTCGGCTTCCAATTGACCTTCTTTCCAAGCCGGCCCGCCAACGACCACGCTGGAGATGGTGGTTTCTTCCCCGTCAGATTGCAATCTTGCGCCAATACCCTCCAAAGAACCGGACATGTTGATGTCAAAATTTTCTTTGTCAATCGGCTTAAAATAGCCCGTGTGTGGATCAAACACATTCGTCATGACATTGAGGTACATGCTCAAGTTATCCGATCTTTTTCTTTTACGGATTCTTTTGTACCATCTTTTAAAATCCTTCAGCGTTTTTTTTCGGGCTTCCTTTTCTAAAGTTAGGATGTCTTTCTTTTCCTTTTGAGCTGTTTTGGGGGACGAGACGACTCCACCGGCTTCATCAATGCCGGCGATTTCGTTTGGGGTTTCTTTTTCTTGTTCTTCCAGCTTATCGGCCACTTGTGAAATGACTCTGTATTTTAGGAATTTGCGCCAGTACTCTTTTAGTTCCGTATCATTTTTGGCATAAGCCCTTTTTTCGGCATCACTCTCAAAAGTTTCTTCTTTACGTAAGTCAAAAGGCTTAGATAAAATATCTTCAAAATATTTTTCGGTCTTGTCCACAGCTCGTGAATAGAGCCTTTGAGATAAATTAAAAAACTCAAAATCACCCTCCATAGATTCGTCATCAATCAAATCCCGGTATCCTTTTAGGCTATCTAAATCGACTTGCGTCAAAAAACGCTTGCCTCCATCTAAGCGCTTTAGGTAAAGGTCATAGACATCTTCTGAGAAATGGTCATCAATTTCGACGGGTTTAAAGTGCAGTTGCTCCAAACGAGTTAGCATCGTCTGAATAAGGACTTTCTCTTTGTTTTTATCTACCGGTGGCTCAAAATATTGCTTAAATACAAATGAACCCAGCAATACCACTGCCACTAGGGAGAAAAGAAGATTACGCATTTTTTTTGATTTTTTCATTATTTACCGGCAAGCTAATCATTACATTAAAATAAAGCTGCATACAAAAATAGCCCTATTTTCTTAGATTTATGACGACAAAACGCCGATTTAGTCAATTAAGTTCGATTGGTGTTCCAGTAAAACCTATTATTTAAGTTATTTATTGCAAAAAATATACCGCTTACCCGTTTTTTTAGGCTCAGAATGAAGGGAAGGTGAAGGACAAGTCAAGTCGGCTCACTTATCGTTTCCTATCGGTGCTGTGGTTCAGTCTGAGCTTAGCTGTCCACCAACGAAGCCAAAGCCCCCCAAAAAACACCACAAACGAAAATCAACAATTTCCCTATCTTTGCTCCCAAAAAAAAGCATGATTACAGCATTGAGTGATGAGCATTTTATGAAATTGGCTTTGGCGGAAGCAGAAAAGGCGAGAATAGCCGGTGAAGTCCCGGTCGGAGCCATTGTCGTTTGTAATAACGTGGTGATTGCTCGTGCGCATAATCAAACGGAAATTCTGCATGATGTAACCGCACATGCAGAAATGCTTGCTTTGACGGCAGCGTCTAATTATCTCGGCGGCAAATATCTCAATGATTGTACGATGTATGTCACTTTAGAGCCTTGCCCCATGTGCGCCGGTGCTCTTAATTGGGCGCAAATAGGCAAAATAGTCTATGGAGCTCCCGACGACAAAAAAGGCTTTTTTAGGTTTGGTAAGGAGATACTCCATCCTAAGACTAAAGTAGAATTTGGTATCAAACAAGAAGCATGCAGTGAGTTGATGACCAAATTTTTTAAAAAGAAGCGATAAATGCCCAAAAGTCTTTGCTAGGCTTGCGCAAAAAAATGACCACCTTAGCCGGTACACCCGTAACTTTGACCAATGGATAGAAAAAAATCAGACGATATCAATGCCCATTTGCGCAAGCAAGATCATATTGATTTGGCTTTTCGGTCACAGGTGAATAGTGGTCTTTTGGATCAGCGATTTTATTATGAGCCGATGTTGGCCGCTCATCCTTCCAAAGATTTGGACATCGGGCTGACCTTTTTGGGAAAAAAGATGAAAGCTCCGATTTGGGTGTCCAGTATGACCGGTGGCGCACAATATGCAAAGACGATTAACCATAATTTAGCGAAAGCAGCTAAAGAATTTGGGTTGGGTATGGGACTGGGCTCTTGCCGCAATCTCCTTTATGATGATACTCATTTTGGGGATTTTGATTTACGTCGGATTATTGGTGATCAACCTTTTTATGCCAATTTGGGTATTGCTCAAATTGAACACCAAATCCAAGAAAAGTCTTTAGCCAAAATCCAAGAATTACTCAACAGATTGCAAGTGGATGGCTTAATCATTCATGTCAATCCTTTGCAGGAATGGATTCAGCCGGAAGGCGACCAAATCACTCAAAGACCCATAGATACGATTCAACGGTTTATTGATTACTTTCCGGATTTATCCTTGATAGTCAAGGAGGTAGGACAAGGTTTTGGCCCCCAAAGTATGGAGCAGCTTCTTCGATTGCCATTGGCAGCCATAGATTTTGGGGCAGCCGGTGGGACTAATTTTGCCAAGTTGGAGATGTTGCGTTCGAGTACGTTCTCGCAGCCGGTGTCCGAACCTTTGACCGCCATTGGCCATGATGCCGAGGAGATGGTTAGTTTTCTTCAATCCATCTTAGCGCAGCCGGATAGCCGTCCCCACTCGATGGAAGTCATCATATCGGGCGGGGTTCAAAACTTTTTGGATGGGTACTATCTGGTGTCCAAATCACCCCTAAAATCCGTATATGGTCAAGCCTCCGGCTTTTTGCGATATGCGCAAGGAGACTATCAGTCTCTGAGAGATTTTGTATCTTCGCAGATTCAGGGCTATCAATTAGCCACGGCTTTATTGACCCTAAAACCCTAAGTACCCAAAAAAGAAGTGTCGAAATGTCAAAAATAGTATCGGGTTTTTCTAAACTGACCAAGCAGGAAAAAATAAAATGGGTGAGTACTCTGGTGGATGATGCGTCCACTCAAGCGACTCTTGTCAATCAATTGGCTCCTCCCGAAAAAACTCAGAAAATATTTGACGGCCTTTCGGAAAATGTAATCAGCAATTATGTACTGCCTTTTTCGGTTGCCCCCAATTTTTTGATTAATGGCAAATCCTACTGTGTACCGATGGTGACAGAGGAGAGCTCGGTGGTTGCTGCGGCTGCTAGTGCGGCTAAGTTTTGGGCATTGCGCGGGGGGATTCAAGCAGAAGTCTTGAGTATGACCAAGCTGGGTCAAGTCCATTTTAGCTGGAACGGCCCTAAAGAAGATTTGCTCCATATCTGGGACGAGTTACTCGAATTGTTTCGGGTCGCCACCAAAGATCTAACTAAAAATATGCAAGCTCGGGGTGGGGGCATCCAAAAAATTGAGCTAAAAGATTTTACGGAAGTAGAACCGGAGTATTACCAAATTCTGGTCTCTTTTGATACGAAGGATTCTATGGGGGCTAACTTCATCAATTCTGTGTTGGAGCGTATGGCGGATTTGTTGGAAGATTTTGTTGGGAGTCATCCGCATCTGAAGGCCTATCAGTTGGAAGTCATCATGGCCATTTTGTCTAATTATACCCCGGAATGCATTGTTCGTGCATCCGTGGAATGTGATTTGACGGAAGATGAACTACCCGGCTGTGGGCATGAAGAGTCCCGGACTGTGGCACACAAAATACACAAAGCAGTACGAATCGCAGAGATAGACCCCCACCGGGCAGCGACTCACAATAAGGGAATCTTTAATGGGGTGGATGCGGTCATCATTGCCACCGGAAATGACTTTCGGGCGGTGGAAGCTTGTGGCCATGCCTATGCCGGTCGAAACGGACAATATACCAGCCTAAGTCATTGTGAATTGACGGATAACAAATTCAAATTTTGGATTGACTTACCCCTTGCGGTGGGGACGGTAGGCGGGTTGACGACCTTGCATCCTTTGGCCAAGTTGAGCTTGGAGCTTTTGGGGAAACCCAATGCCGAAGAATTGATGCAAATTGTCGCTGCAGCCGGTCTGATGCAAAACTATGCAGCCCTAAAATCCTTGGTTACCACCGGTATCCAGCATGGACACATGAAGATGCATTTATCCAATATTATCAATCACTTGGAAGCTTCTACTTTGGAGACGCAGGCCATTTTGGATCATTTTAAGGATAAGAAGGTGAGTTTTACCGGTGTGCGCGAATACCTAGCACAATTACGCCAAAAAACGATGGGATGAGTCCACACACCCACATTTTTGCGCATGGTAAACTCCTGTTGGCCGGAGAATATTTTGTCTTGGATGGAGCTACAGCCTTGGCCGTACCGACCCGATTGGGACAACATTTTGATATTCGGAATAGCCCCGATTGGCCTTCAGAAATCCTTTGGACTAGTTTTACACACGATGGCAAGGAATGGTTTCGTGCTCGATTAGCGGGTGATTTGGAGCTCTTGGACACCACATCGCCTGAGCTAGGCGAGCGTTTGCGCCGGATATTTTTAGAAGCCCAAAAACTGGGTGCTATTTTCCCGCAAGGGCATATTGCCGTGGTCTCTCGATTAGATTTTCCTAGAAATTGGGGCTTGGGAACGAGTGCTACGCTCATCCATTCGCTAGCGAAGTGGCTAAGGGTGGATGCCTATTCGCTTTTAGCAAAGACTTTTGGGGGCTCCGGCTATGATTTGGCTTGCGCCGAAAGTCAAACACCTATTTTTTATCAAGTGAAGGACTCAACACCGAATTGGCAACCGGTTTTATTTGCTCCGCCCTTTCGGGAAAAAATTGGCTTTATTCATTTGGGTCAAAAACAAAATAGCCGGGACGGGATTCGCACTTATCGACAAAAAGGGCACGTTGATGCCGGACGTTTACAAGAAATTAGTTTTTTGGCGAAAGCCTTATCTCATCAAGATACCGTCGAGGCCTTCATTCAAATTATTGAGCAACTGGAACAACACACCGGTGATTGGATTCAGCAAACACCTATCAAGCCCCGGCGTTTTGCCGATTTTGAAGGTGGGATAAAATCCTTAGGAGCTTGGGGCGGGGATTTTATTATGGCCGTTTCTCCAAACGGGCAATCCTATATCCGGCAATATTTTTTCCGAAAGGGGCTCGATACTTTTGTGACCTATGACGAGATGATTCTTCCTATCGACGGTGTCTGAAATAACCGGCGCATTACCACAATCTAGTTTTGGCAAATCTTGTGAATCTTTAACCCTTGAGTTTACTCCTAAAAGTATTCTGATGTAAAACTACCAAATTTTATTCTGTTTGGAGATTTTGTTCAATCGTTGAAGAACTTTCCAAAAGTTTCAAACTTTTGGAAAGTTCTTCACCAATTACCACATCCTAGGGGAAGAGTTCAAGTAGGTCTCAGCCATGCGGCGGTATTGCCCGGCGGTAAACCCACAGGCACAATCTTTAGGGTAATAGGACATGATATTGCCTACATCCGGTACGTAGTATTGACCATTGGCATCTTGTTTTTGGCTAATAAACAGACAATTTGGCATTTTGACATAGGCCGATATAGGTTCTCCGGCGACATAAGGGTCGGCCGGCGTATCACAGACTAAGTCTCCTTTGGTTGTGCAATTAGAGCCATCCACCAGTTCGGCACCATTTTCTTCAAAGGTATGTAGCAGGCCGAAAAAGTGCCCCATCTCATGGGGGATAGCGTCAAGGTCTTTGATGACAATTCCCGAAGTAGTCATCTTCGCTATCGCACCCAAACCGGCAAATCCGGCTTCGTCGCCACCTAGATTGCGGAGAAAGTACATATTAATGCGGTTGTCCGTGTGGTATTTGGCTTGTATTTCGTCCCATTTGGAGTCATCGGGTCCGCTTAGGCTGGCATATTGAAAATTATTAATGAATTTGAATTCACAGACCCTAAAAGATGCGCAAATTGGCTTGAAATAGGAGTTCAGGTCAACGATAGCATCTTTAATGGAGACGGAATCATGTTTGGCAGTTCCAAGAGAATCTTTAATAATGTAAGCGACAATCGAAAACTCCTTGTCCAAGCAAGGCAATGATTTATCGGCATGATGATATTGCTGAGCTTGCGCAAAAAAGGGAGCAAAACCGGCTAAAAGAATGAAAAGTATGGTCTTATACATCAGAAAATTGGTTTATTTTAGCTTCAAAGTTACAATTTTTAACGATAAAAGCAAAAATATGGTTAATATTGCACATATAATTTCTGAATAAATATCCTTTTGCACGGATTTTCGTAAAATCTAAAGGACAAAAACTTACGGCAAATGACCAAAATATTAAGACATTCATCCAGATTACTTATGCTCGTGCTAATTATTCTTAGCTCGTCAATAGCTAGGGCTCAATCCTCCAATGAGACGGAAGGTTGTGCGCCCTTAGTCGTTCAATTTACGGCACCCGGTTCCAGTTCATCTTATTATTGGGACTTTGACGATGGCGGTACTTCTCAAGTTGCTAATCCGGCACATACTTTTACGCAAGTAAAAAATCATACGGTAAAATTTAAAGAATCACAGAATGGGGCAGTCATAGGCACGATTGTTATTACCATTTATCCCAAACCCAAACCATCATTTACTTCAGACCCTAGTGGAGGGTGTGCTCCATTGCTGGTGAATTTTTCCAACACTTCCGAGGTGGCAGCAGGCATTACTGTAACTAATTATAGCTGGGTGTTTGGAGATGGCACCGGAGGTAATGGGAATGCTAATCCGACTCACAAATACATAAATACGGGGGAATATACCGTCGGTATGCAATTGCAGACGGACAAGGCCGGTTGTGATACGACCATTGCAATCGCTAATTATATCAAAACGACGAATCCACCGACTCCGAGTTTTGTCACGAATCCATCGCCTCCGGTAGCATGTGCCCCCCCACTAAATGTTAGCTTTACCAATACTACGGCTCCGGGGGCTTACACGTTTACTTGGGATTTTGGCGCAGGAGAGACCTATACCGGCACAAATCCTCCGGCAAAAAATTACACGACAACCGGCACTTTCCCGGTCAGTCTAATACTTTCTGATGACGTAGGCTGCACAAAGCAAACCGGTATTTCTGTAGGAATCGGGACACCGTCGCCCACTTTTACCCTACCCAACGATACGCTTTGTGTCGGGCAAATCTATAAGGCAACGAATACGTCTCCTGCTGGTACCTACCAATGGGAGTTTGGGCCGGATGCGACGCCTTCTACCTCTGTTCAGATTAGCCCCAATTTTAGATTTAATACAGGAGGCACCAAAACCATTAAGCTAACGGCTACATCTCCTGATGGACAGTGCACCGGAAGTACGACCATGACTGTTTTTGTTGAAGATGTAACAGCCTCTGTGACGGTTGATCCGACTTATAGTTGTTCGGAGCCGGTTACCCTAAAATATACAGGTACTTCTACAGCACCGGTTACTTGGGAATATTTGTTTGAAGATGGAACCACTTCTAATGACCAAAATCCGACCTACCTTTACGTCGATCAAGATACAACCACACATTCGTTGGAAGGATTTCACAAGGTTTTAACGAAAGTGACCATTACGACTGCTGCCGGATGCAAATCCACTTCCACGGTGGAGACAGACGTCAATACGCCGAATGCTTTATTTATACCGGATGTCGTTGACGGTTGTGCACCATTGACTGTAGAATTTAATGATACCAGCTACTCGAATGAGCCTATAGCTCATTGGATTTGGGATTTCGGAGATGGCAATACCTTGGATAATACGACGGCTGACGATCCTACGCATACTTATAATACACCTGGAGAATATCCGGTTCGGTTGATTATCATCAATGATGGAGGGTGTCGCGATACTTCTTATGTACAAACCATTTATGTAGGCGGCCCGATAGGGCTCGATTTTACTGTTGATAAGACAGATATTTGTCCGGGGGATGTCGTGCAATTTACCAATACAAGCAATGATGATAAAATTGATGACTACCACTATTATTCGGATGGAGACCGGCTCTCCCATTGCGGGAAAGAGGCCAATCCGTCTTGGACTTTCCATGATGTCGGTCAGCATGATGTCAAAATGGAAGTCATCTACAACGGCTGCCACTCAGAGTTGAACAAGGCCAATTTGATTACGGTTCACGGGCCGATAGCCAAAGCACAATATGAAATGGACTGTGCACAACCTTTTGAGTATCAGTTTAGTAATTTGATAGCAGATTCAGATAGTCTTTATTGGGACTTTGGGGATGGACAAGATACGGCTATTGTGGCGGGGTCGGTGACCCATACTTATGCTGCAACAGGAGACTATACTGTCATCCTAAAAGCAATAAATACCACATCCGGATGTCCGGAGTCGTTGGATACAATTGAAGTATTTGTACGGGATATAAAGGCTGACTTTACGATTCCGGCTCAAGTTTGTAAAGGGGTGGATTTGAAGTTAGATGCGTCTTCATCCAGAGATGTAAATGGGTTCTGTAATACGAATTATCAATGGAATTCGTCAGAACGACGGCCTATTACGGTTGGAGAGCCGAAGTTGCCTTTTGAATTTTCTTTTGGTCAAAGTGGAGACCAATGGGTGGAGTTGATTGTGGATGATGTCAATGGATGTAGAGATACGCTGAAACAATTCACCAGAGTTTTTGGGGCAGAAGCTACGGTTTTGCCGACCGATACTTTGATTTGTTTACCCAACGATGTTGCATTTACAACGACTTCGGCCGGGGATACCACCCTCGCCAGTTGGGAGTGGGACTTTGGAGATGGCTCGACCGGAACAGGAACTTCCATTACGCATACCTTCCATAAGCCGGGTAACTTCTTTTCTGTTACTTTTAAGGTGAAGGATGTGCTGGGTTGCGAAGGAACGGCGACCTCCACCATCAATGTTTATCAGCCGACCAGTACGATAGCGACCGTGCCGGTGCCGGCCAATATTTGTGCCGGAGAGACGGTTAGTTTTACGGCATCAGATTTTACTCAGCAAGGCTCGCATCTTGACTTTAGTTGGGACTTTGGGAATAGTACCACAGGAACAGGGTCAACGGGGATGGCAACCTACACCAGTGGGGGCTCCTATCCGGTTGTTCTTTCTTTTACGGAAGTCGC
>JALVCY010000501.1 GCA_027009605.1 Saprospiraceae bacterium | reverse complement strand
GGGAAATTTTAGGAAAGGTAATTTCTTAACCTTGGAAAATAAGCTTTGGTACAGCACTGATTATTACAAATTCTTTGATAATAAAAACCCACTTGATACCAATTATTACGATTTGTTTTTGACGGATGGCCGGGGTGTTCGGCAGTTTATGAAGTCCAATGCTTTGGGGACATCATTTGGGCTTTTGTTTAAGGGGCATCGAGCGGATAGTACGGAGTTTGAGTGGTTGCCTTCGCCGGGGATTTCTGTTGTGCGATATCGAGTGAATCAAGAGCCGTTGCACACTGAAGAGACGCAGATAGCCCTTACGGGAAAATGGGATGTGACCTTGAAAAAGATATTTGAAATTTCGGCGAAAGCGAATTTGGGCTTAGTGGGGAATAGTGGTGATTACTTGATCTCGGGACAAATGAAAATCAATACGGGCAAGATAGGTCGTTGGACATTAAGTGCTGATTTACAGTCTGTTAGCCCTAGTCTGTTGGCGCAAAAGAATTATATTACCCGGCACTTGGTTTGGGAGAATAGCTTTGATAAAGAGTATCTCAATCGGGTCGGGGGCACGTATGAATTGGCGCAGTATCACCTGGGCTTGGGCGGGCGATTAGCCTTGCTGACCAATCATATTTATTACCAAGAAGATGGACGTCCCACTCAAGAAGCCAAGAGTATTCCGGTGTTGCAAGTTTTTCTCCGCAAGGCCTTTCAAATTAAAGGATTTCATTTATTTAATCATTGGCTCTATCAGCAGGCCGACCCGGACATCATACAGCGGCCGGCCTTTTTTGCCCAGGAACAATTGTTTTGGGAGGGCAAAGTATTTAAGAATGCTCTCTTGCTAAAAGTGGGAGGAGATTATCGTTTTTATTCTCAATATTATCCGGAATCTTATCAGCCGGCCATCGGTCAATTTGTCCGGCAAAGTGCTCAAGCTATGCCGAATTATTCGGTTGTTGATGGGTTTGTGGATTTTCAGGTGACGTCGTTTCGGTTTTTCTTTAAGATGGAGAATCTTCAGTATTATTGGGACAAACGTCCATTTTATCAGACGGCTGGGTATCCACAGTTTAAGCCTGCTTTTCGGTTGGGGGTTGGCTGGCGTTTTCGGGATTAGTGGGGAGGAAGTTGATTCGCTTCGCTAGTTGAAGAAGTTGAGACGTTCGCCTTCGGCTCTCTTGTTGAGACTTGTCCCGATTACTATCGTGGATTCGGACTTCGTGGTTGAGAGCTTCGCAGGTTGAGACGATATGGGCTTTTGCGGGGATTTTACTTCATTATTCGACATTCGGCATTCTGCCTTCGATATTCCGGTAGTTGAGGAAGTTGAAGAAGTTGATTTGCTCGCAAGCTTCGCTCGTTAATCAGCAATTTTCTATCTGGAAATCTAATAGGACAGCCTGACCACTAAGTTCACGCAGAAAACACTAAGCCTGCACTAAGAGACCTTAGTGTAATCTTAGTGCAAAACTAAGTGGTTAGGAATCTAAAGATAATAGAGCTGAATAGAATTATTGAGCTTGCGCCAAAAAGTTATGGATAGTGGTTTGTTTTTGGTTTTACAAAGTTTTATCCCTTTCTTTAATTCCCGTCTATATTGAATTTACGCATGGACTCCATCGAGAGTAAAAGATTTTTTGTATTTTTGTAATTATTCAGGTGATATCTGTACGGAGTAGCTTCCTTTTTTCAAAAAATCTAAACACAGTCTAACAATGAACACAATCAAAAACGATTTAACCCAAAAGTACAACAAGGGATTAGTCATCATTCACTGGGTGACGGCCTTATTGATTATCGGGCTTTTTCCATTGGGTAAGTATTTGGAAGAATTGGAGGCTGCCGATAAGATGGGGGTATTGAAGCTTCATGCAATTTTGGGATTGGTGGTTTTGGGTTTGACGATTATCCGAAGTGTGATGTATTTTACATCGGCTCGTCCGCCCCATTTGAAAACCGGGTCCGCCGTGAATGATAAAATCATGATTTGGATTCATAATGCCTTCTATTTCTTGATGTTGGGGATTGGATTGTCCGGTGTGGCGACGATGATTTTAGGGGGATATAAGGCGGGATTGTTGGCGAATAATCCGGAGTTGTTTGCGCATCACGGGGAGTTGCCTTCTTTGGGCGTGCACAATATTTTGGCGACGATTTTGATGGTTTTATTGGTGCTGCATGTGATTGGTGTCGTCAAGCATTATGTACAGACCAAGGAAAATGCTTTGCGACGGATGATGTAGGGCGGCTTTACGAATTCAGAAATTGGGTATATAATCCGGAGCGATTTTTTGCGTTCAATAATCACACAAAGAGTTGAAGCAAAAAATGAAAATCTACGCCATATCAGGACTCGGTGCGGATAAGCGTGTCTTTGAATATTTGGAACTGCATCATGAGCTGATTCCCATAGAATGGATTGAGCCCTTGCCTAAAGAAAGCTTATCTTCTTATGCCCGCCGGTTGGCACAAGTCATAGATATTCAAGAAGAATTTGGTCTGTTGGGAGTTAGCTTTGGTGGGATGGTGGCCGTCGAAATTAGCAAATTATTCCGTCCCAAAATTACCATTTTAGTGGCTTCCGCCGAAACCCGTCAAGAGTTGAGATGGATTTATAGGGGGGTGGGCAAAGCAAATATTCTACGTTTTTTTCCGAAAGGGGCTTTTCATATTTCTATTCGGCTGGCTTGGATTTTGTTTGGGACAAGAAATCCTATTTTGAAGGAAATTCTGGATGATACCGACCCGGCTTTCGCCAAATGGGCCGCCGCCGCCATCTCTCAATGGGACAACCAAGAAAGAATACCTAATTGCTTGAAAATCAGCGGCTCCAAAGACCTTATTTTGCCACCCAAAGATCAGAATGTTGTACGTATCGAAGGAGCCAAACACTTTATGATAGTGGATCGGGCGGGGGAGATTAGCCGGTTGATTAATTTGGAGTTGGGGGCTTTGTAACTTACTTCAATTTGTGTCTGTCAAAAGTCAAGACTTCACCCGCTGGCTATTGCGTGGACGTTAGCCCAAGTACAAAGCAGCCAGACAACAGAATACAAATAAAAAAAATGAGATTTCTAATAGCCTTAATAGTATTGTCACAAGTTTTTAGCTGTAAAGCGAGCAATATGATTGCTCGAGATGAAATGATAGGTGAAAGCTATGAACCGGGAAGCTGTTATTTAAGCTTAAGGGTTGAATCTGATATAGATATTGTTGATGCATCGAGGATGAGAATCCAAAAGAGAAAAGAGAAGCAGTTTGTGCTGAAAGTAATTCCACCAAAATATGAAGAAGTAAAAGTCAAATATTCCTGTAAAGAATTAAAAGCAAAAATTAATTCTAAAGGATATTTAATGCATGAGACATTAAAAGCACATACGAAATTTGTAATCAGAGAGACCGATTTATCTAAATTTACAATCCTTAAAAACCCTTATGGCTACGCCTTTTGTTTGGTTGAAGTCCCATCTCAACGGATGGCTATTTATAAAGACCAGTTAAAAGGCGATACACTGATCATTGTTGAAAAAAGACTTAAATCAGAATCTAAAATTATTAAGACTTATGTCAAGAGAAAGCCAAAAAAGCTAAAGGAAAATGAATTCTATTTCCGCAAAGGAAGTTGGATGGTTCCTAAGAAAATAATTGTTGGGCCTGTTTGTGGAGGAAACTTTACGGTTAAAGACATTCAGTTGAAATTAAATGAGAACGGTTATTCCGTAGCTAAAACCAATATAATGAATCAAGAAACAAAAGATGCTTTGCTTGATTTTCAAAGGAAAAATGGACTAAAGGAAGGACAATTGGACTTAAAAACTTTAGAAAAATTGGGAGTTATTGGCTCCGCAAATTCTGAAAAGGAAAAACCGACAGCACAGAAGCAATGAAGTCGGAAGATTCGGTCTTATAATACCACAATAAAAAGCTAAATTGTTCTCGTACAAAGGTGAGAAAATGGGGCTCATTTCGCTTTTCAATTTTCTTCGTCATCCCCCCCCCATACAATTCTTTGAGACGCATGGACTTTTATGCTATCGACTAGTAAAAACGTTGTTTAAGCGAATTTTTACTCAGTGAAGGGCTTAAAATATCTGAAAAATTCTTACCTTGTTGGGACGAAATGAAACCAAAAAATTGCTAAAAAAGCTTCTGTGGGCTGTGTTTGTGGTGATTTTTTGGAAATATTGGATAGATGCGCAGATTCTCCTTCCCTGAACCACAAAAAACAGCATGGATATGAAAACCATTATTTTAGTCCTATTGGCAACAACATTATTTAGTTGCAATAATGCAAATAAGACTAATCCTAATCAATCGACAACGGCAGACAGTACACAAACTATTTACTATGGCGGAGATATTATTACGATGGAAGGGGATGTCGAAGAATACGCTGAAGCGGTCGTGCGCAATAAGGATAAGATTGTATTTGTTGGCACAAAAGCTGATGCCTTCAAAGAATACCCCAATGCAGCGCATTACGATTTAGAAGGTAACACGCTATTGCCGGGATTTATCGAGCCACATTTACATCCGCTTATTGCGGCCGTCATTTTATCCGGGGATATCATCGCACCTAACGATTGGCATGTACCCGAAGGAGTCAAAAAAGGGGTGGGCTCTCATGATGACTTTATTCAGCGATTAAAGGAATCCGTTGCCGGAAATGGTAAAGAAGGAAATGTTTTATTTATTTGGGGCTACCATCAATTATGGCACGGAGAATTAAGCAGGAAAATTCTTAATGAAGTCGCCCCCAATATGCCTGTGGTGGTTTTGCACCGCTCTTTTCATGAAGCATTTTTCAATGATAAGGCCATTGAATTAGTAGGCCTAAAAGAAGCTGATTATAAAGATGCCCCCCAAGTTGACTGGAAAAAAGGACATTTTTTTGAAGGAGGATTGCTGGCGGTGGCTCCTAAACTAAGTAAATATATGCTGAATCCAAAGAAGTATGCAAAAGGTTTAGAAGATATGACTTTCCTTATGGAAAAAAATGGAATTACTACCATCGATGAGCCGGGTTTTCCTCTTGTCAATTTTGAGATGGAGTACCACCTGTTAAAAGCAGAAATGGCCAAAAATCCACCTTTCGAAGTCTATAATATTTTAAATGGGACCCAACTCACCAATATGAAAGGGAGTATAGAAAAAGCGGCGGATTTTATGGAAATGATACCGGCTAAATACGATGTTAAGAATATTAAAATGATGCCCAAACAAGTAAAACTTTTTGCCGATGGTGCCATTTATTCTTTAGCTATGCAGATGAAAGAGGGTTATACCGATGGGTTTAAAGGCAAATGGATGACCCCTCTTGCTTTATTCGAAGAGCAGATGAATTACTTCTGGGACAGGGGGTATAAAATTCATATTCATGCAAATGGAGATTTAGGTATTCAGCGATGTCTGGATATCACCCGTTCCATGATGAAGCGCAATCCAAGAAAAGATCATCACTTGACCTTGCACCATTTAGGATATTTTACGGCCGACCAAGCCGATGAGATGAAAGAGTTAGGCATAGAGACATCTGTAAACCCGTATTATTTATGGGCTTTGTCTGATAAATACTCAGAGTTTGGTCTAGGGGGTAAAAGAGCCAAAAATCTAGTGGATATGAAGCTCATTGTCGATAGAGATATCCCCATGTCTTTTCATTCCGATTTTGCGATGGCACCGGCAGAGCCGCTCACTTTGGCTTGGACGGCAATCAATCGTGTAACAAGCCAAGGAACAGAAGTGACTCAAGACCAGAGAATTGATGTTTTTACAGCCATGAAAGCCATCACCATTACTGCGGCACATACTTTAGAACTAGAAGACAAAATTGGGTCAATAAAAGTGGGGAAAACAGCCAATTTCACCATCTTAGCCGAAAACCCGTTTAAGGTAAAGAAAATGCATATCAAAGATATTTTTGTGGTTGGTTCTATTTATCATGGCCGTGTTCATTTGAATAAAAGGTGATGAGAAAGGTTAAGACGCTAACAAAACCAACGATGTTGCGTTTTAAACGCAGGTTGAAACAAATTGTTTGCTATGTAGATTAAAATGTTTCTTTTCAAAAAAAATGTTACCTTTGATGTTATAAAACTTTCACTTACGTTTGTCAATGGATATGGCTGCTTGTAATAGAATATGTAGCTGATTTAGAGTGACTTATGTGTTTTATTTGGGGATTTGGGATAAGATGGCGTTTGGGGAAAAGTTGCGATTGTGACTGAGCTGACGGTGATAATAAAAAGAAAACGGAAATGGGGAAACCCGATAAGATTTTTTTGTTCAGAATTACTCACAAGGCCAATTTAGATTTCATTTTGGAATCTGGTAAATTGACATGCCCAAGCCATATTAACGCTGACCCAAAATATAAAGGAATAGGGGATTCCACCTTAATTGGAAGCCGAAGTTCCAAACAGATAAATATTGAACCTAATGGAAATTTTACAGATTATGTTGCGTTTTATTTCGGTGTAAGGTCTCCGATGCTTTATGCAATCCAAAAAGGGTTCAATGATGTAACAAAAAGAAGTCCACAAGAAATAATTTATCTTGTCACAACATTTGAAAAGATTAAAGAAAATGAGTGCCAATATGTATTTACAGATGGACACGGTTATCACTCAATGTCTCAATTCTTCAATGATGAAAATAGTTTAGAAGAAGTTGACTGGGATACTGTAAATCTTTTTCGTTGGAATGACACAGACGATGACCCTGACCGTAAAAGAAGAAAACAAGCGGAATTCCTTGTTTTTAAGGAATTGCCTTTAACCGCTTTGACCGCAGTTGTGGTTTATAACGAAGTGGTTAAAAATGAAATTTTGACTAAATTTGCAGGGCATGACTTTACATGCAATGTGATTGTGAAACCTAAATGGTATTACTAACATGATTAATTACACAAAAGGAAATATAATCCAAGCGGATGTAGAAGCCTTAGTCAATACGGTCAATACAGTTGGCGTAATGGGCAAGGGAATTGCTTTAGCTTTTAAAAAGGCATTTCCTCAGAATTTTAAAATCTACAGGAAACTTTGTGATGATAAGGAATTTGGTATTGGTGATTTACTTGTAACAAATACTGGTCAAATTAGGCCAAAATTCATCATAAATTTTCCAACAAAGAAGCATTGGAGGGGGAAATCTAAAATCGAATTCATAGAAACCGGAATGAAAGAACTGGTTAAAGAAATTAAAGAAAAACAAATAAAATCAATAGCCATCCCTCCTTTAGGATGTGGTAATGGTGGACTTAATTGGGATGAAGTAAAAACCATAATCTTAGGAGAACTTGAAAAAGTCGATAAGGATGTTGAAGTTATTATTTATGAACCTGGGTTTAACAATCAAGAAATCAAATCAAAAAAACAAATTTCTTTGACCCCGGCTAGAGCAATGTTATTAACTTCGCTGAAAAACTACCAAGTGCTTGGATACTCAATTAATTTACTGGTTATTCAAAAAATTGCCTATTTCCTGCAGAGGTTTGGTGAACCGTTAAATCTACACTATGAAAAAGGACACTTTGGGCCATATTCTCATAGATTGCAGCATTTGGTAAAATATCTAAATGGATATTTTCTTGATTTTAAGCACGAAGCAACGAAACCAAGTACTCCTGTTTATTTAAGAAATTTGGATAAAGTCGAAGCCTATAACAAAGAGTATTTATCATCCGAACAAAATAACAGATTAAAAGAAGTACAAAGTTTAATTGAAGGTTTTGAATCTCCTTATGGATTAGAATTACTTGCTACTGTTGATTTTATCCTCCAAAAAGAAGAGATAGAAGATACAAATATAATAATCGAAGAAATTGGAAATTGGACAAAGAGAAAGAAAAAAATAATGAAACCGTTTCATATCAAAGTTGCTCATCAAAGATTAAACGATTACTACATCCAAGGAAGGCTAAAACAGCAGTAAATCATATTTAGGGTTACTGCTTTTTGCATAACGCTAAAAAAAATAAAATGGACAAAAAAGAATACCAAGAATGGGAAAAACAGATTGAAGATGCAACGAAGCATAATAATGAGGTATTGATTGAATTTGAAAAATACCTTAAAGCAAAATCACTGAAACCAAAAACAATTAAGAATCATATTGACAATATTGACCTCTTTGCCAATGGTTATTTGCTCCGTAACGAAATCACTCCAATTGAAGAAGGTTGTTTAGAAATTGATTTCTTTTTAGGAGACTTCTTTATCAGAAAAGCAACTTGGGCGAGTAAAAACACCATTAAAGAATATATTGCCAGTTTTAAGAAGTTTTATACATTCCTACACGAGATTGGGAAAGTCTCAAAAACTGATTTAGACGAAATGAAGGAATTGATAAAAGAGGAAAAGGAAGATTGGTTTTCAGAAGTGGAAAATTATTGAGATGATGAGTCTGCTCCGAAACAGAATAAAGTTTGGTGGTTTTAGAATAAAACACTTTTCGGAGTAAACTCGATGATTAGAAAATAACCGGTTCTCTGAAAGGGTTTTCTTATAAAAAGTTGATAACCCAAAAAAGGTATTAGGTATTAGTTATAACTTGTTAACAATCAATACCTTAGTGAATCCTTAGTGTCAACTTCGTGTACTTAGTGGTTAGGTATCACGCTTTTCCTTACCACTAAGAGCACTTTAGAATACACTAAGACTACACTAAGAAAAAAAGAAATCTGTTTAGGTTGAAATGCACTCAATTCAAATATGGCGAAACTGTGTCATTGTACTTTTGGCAAATTTGGGATACTTCCTCCCCCA
>JALVCY010000500.1 GCA_027009605.1 Saprospiraceae bacterium | reverse complement strand
CTTAAAGCAAATTTGGGGGTGGAAAAAAACTAAATAAAAACCATGAGCCTAAGTTTATATGTTTTTCCGGAAACTTGCGCCAATTACAAATTATCGAAAAGGGTCAAATGGGGACAAAACCCGACTGCACCCAATTTACATATAAAAATTTAGACTATGAGCAGATTAGTAAGAATAGGCAATGAACCTATTCAAATTCATTGTGGCTGAACATAGCTTGTTTTTGAAGAGTCAATGGGCATTCCGTCTATAGATATAAGAGTTGTTCTAAACCGACCTTTTTTGAAAGTCATCGGTGGTTTATCGAATAACACTCCAACAACATCAAAAGTACGATATGAATTATGGTAAACAGCCAAAAAGGCCGCCCCTAATAGTTTTACTTCTTGTCCGGCAAAAAAACAGCAAGGATTTTGGTTATCTTTTTAATTTCAGCTTTTAGCTTTTACCGTCTGCTTTAGCCTTTACCGTCTGCTTCGGCCTTTACCGTCTGCTTTAGCTGACGGATTAAAAACTAAGTGGGAAGACGGCTTTAGCCGCATTTTTTTTGTTTTTTTTAGTCCTTCAAAAGAATTGCAGACCAAATGGCGTAGGACACCACAAACCAATATCTTGGTTTCGCAGGAATGGTATAAACAGCCGCATTTCCCTTTTTCTCTCTCAAATATGAACTCATTCTTTTAATTTACTCGAATCTTCACTTAATGTAAATTCCCTACCACTCAGCACATTTACCCTTGCATTAAGTCTTCTTAGTGCAAAACTTAGTGTTTTCTCCGTGGACTTAGTGGTTAGGCCTCCAATATAGAAAGAAAAAATCTAGGGATAGCAGAGCTAGGTATGCACTACCGTGCATCCCCACAGCGCCCGCAAAAAAAATCAAAACCGATAAACAAAAGCATTAATATGCATCCCGGCTCCCACAGAAGTCATCACTACAGTATCTCCTTTTTTCAATTGATGGTCTCCGAGCTGCTCTTTCAAAATCAAATCCAACATGGTCGGAATCGTCGCTACAGAGCTATTGCCAAACTTGGAAATCGTCATGGGCATAATGGCTTTAATGGCCGCATTTTCCGCCTTCTCTTTCAATCGAATACCATAAAGTCTTAGCAGGCGGGCAATAATCGCCTTATCCATTTTTTCATTCGCCTGATGAATCAAAATCTTAGAAATATCATCTAGTACTAAACCCGCATCTTCCAAAGTTGATTGAATAGCACCGGGAACATTTGCTAGTGCAAATCCATATATTTTTCGCCCTTCCATTTTGATAAACAAATCTTCCTGATTCTCCTCGGGATTATAAGAAGGGCCATTATATAGGTAGTGAGCTTCGTTGTATGTGTAGCTTAGGGTATTGTGACTTAACATGCCGATATTTTCATCCGTCTCAATTCCTTCGACGACGACCGCACCGGCACCATCCGCAAAAATCATAGCATCCCGATCATAGACATCAACCACCCGAGATAAAGTCTCTGACCCCACGACCAAAACCCGTTTGGCCAACCCCGCTTGGATAAACGCCTCTGCTTGAATCATAGACTCCACCCATCCCGGGCATCCAAATACCATATCATAGGCGACCGTCTTAGGATTTTTAATCCGTAAGTTATGCTTTATCCGTGCGGCCAAGCTAGGCATAAAATTAGACCTAGGATTGGTAGCAGTTACTTCACCAAAATTCGTCGCACAAATAATATAGTCTAAAGTTTCAGGGTCAATATTAGAATCATCCAACGCCCTTCGAGCGGCTATAGTGCCCATATCAGAATTATTCCAATCAGGTCTAAGATACCGTCTTTCCTCTATTCGGGTTATTTCTTTAAACTTCTCAATGATGACTTCATTTTCGGCAGGATATTTTACTCTTGCATCCGTAAAAAATTCATTCTTAAGAAAGTCCGTATTATGTATTGTCCTTTCCGGCAAATAATGCCCCGTCCCGATAATCACACTTCGTTTCATCCTAATACTGTTTGAAAGCGTTTTCTTTGGCAATACACCAAAGGAAGTGGCGAAGTTAGGGATTTGTTTGATATTTCACTATTTTTTAGTCAACTTTGATAAAAACAAAATCCACCGAATACATTATAATACATTGATAATCAACACCTTACAGCACATAAAAAAAATTAAGCCTTTTTCTTGGAGCTAGAATATACCGCCTAGTATAATCTATTTTAGCCCCAAAACTCTCCATTTAAAATGACTTTTGCAAAGGTAAAAACATCATTTTCCGGTAGGAATTTAGATGCCATTTGGGCAAAAAAAAAGCTCGTGACTTTTCACGAGCTGAAAACGAATTTTACAATTCTTAACCAAAACTTACACGTTTATACATATTGCAACTTTCGTGCCAAGCCTTGTTATAACAGTATTTTTTCATGGATACTATCACGCTTCGCCATCTAAGACAGTTTCAATATCCCGGAGCTTCCTAGAGCAATAATCGGACAAAACTTTTACCCGCTTCATTTTTTTTTCTAATTCATCCAATCCCACAGCGCCTTGTTCGAGCTCATCATAGATGGCTTGCAATTCTTCCATAGCGGATTCGAAGGTCATTTTTTTCTTGGCCATTATTTTTTTATTTTGCTTACTTGTGATTCAAAAATACCTGTTTGGACATGCGTCTCGACGACATCTCCCACTTTTATTTCTCCGGATGTTTTGATGGGATGCCCGTTTTTATAGGTAATCGAATATCCCTTTTTCAGGATATTTTCCGGTTTAGCCGTTTGGATTAAAGCCATCAAATGAGCCAATTCCCGCTCCTTATGATTAATTGCTTGCGCAAAAAGCATTTTGACCGAAAATAGAATTTGCTGCAAAGCATTCGAAGCCCGCTCCAGTGTAGTGGCCGCCAAAATAGGCAAAAATCGTTGATAATTCTCCAATTCCTGTCGTCGGTCTCTAACTATTTTTTGCGCAAGCTGAAGAGACTCGCTCTCCAACATCAAAATCTGTTGCTCCGTCTCTAGATTATGACGCACCAAATAATCCGCTACAGCTGTAGGCGTTTTAAACGATTTGGCGGAAACCATATCCACCACAGATTCGTCAATCTCATGCCCGATGCCCGTAAACACAGGCAACGGAAAAGTCGCAATCATCTTGCCTAATTCATAATGGTCAAAATCGGATAAATCTATTTTGGAGCCCCCACCCCGTATGATTACCACGACATCAAATTCACTTTTACGCTTTTTGATGATGGACAATTGAGTCATTATCTCCGGCACTAATTGAGCACCTTGCATCGCCGCCGGAAATAAATGCATCCGATAATCATAACCATACTCATTTTCCTCTATATGCGCCCTAAAATCGGCCAACCCCGCTGCCGTTTCCGAACTGATAATCGCAATTCGCTGCAAAGCAACAGGCAAATCCAACGAGCCATTGACTTCTAATAAGTCTTCAGATTCTAATTTTTTGATAATTTGGAGCCGCCTTTCGGCAAATTGCCCTATGGTGTAGCTCAAATCAATATCTTTTATCATCAACTTGAGCCCAAACCGCTCATGAAAATCCACATTCACCAACAATCTAACTTGATTGCTTTCCATTAAGACCGTTTCAAGGCTGTCCTTATGCTTTTTGCGCAAGCGGGCATGCTCCCCCGCCCACAGGACTGCGCCCATACGTGCCACGATGGACTCCGTCGATTCATCCTTTTGTATCAACTCCAAATACCGATGCCCGCGCGAATAGTTCAACTGACTAATCTCACAAGTCACCCATATAGATTGTCCAAAATTCAAGATAACAACCTGACGGATGTATTCATTAAGTTCATAAAGTGTTAAAGACTCCAATATTTTCTTTTTTTTTCACTCCGAATAACACAAAGGCGACCTAGTGCAAACTTAGTGTTTTCTCCGTGCCCTTAGTGGTCAGGCTTCATAATTAAATTTCCACATGGCGAATTGCTAGAACGCTTGCCCAATTGCACAGACTCATTATTTATTCGTAACTATTTAGCCACCCGCTAATTTTTGCTAGAAAATGCCCTTTTTGCGCCTGTTTTTGCTAATTTTTTTTCACGTAGGGACGCACGGCGGTGCGTCCCTACGTCAACATCCACAAAAATGCCTATTTTCTATCTAAAAATTGGGGCACCTAAACAGTTACATTTATTCTATCTTCAAAACGATCTTTCCAAATTGCTTACCCGATTTCATCCGTTGGAAGGCTTTATTACCTTCTTTAAGCGTAAATACTTTGTCTATCACCGGTACGATCTGATGTTTGTTGACAAAGCTAAGCATTTTTCTAAACTCCACCGTACTGCCCATAGTCGAACCACAGATGGTCAATTGCTTCCAAAAGACAGCTTGGGGAATCACCCCGTCAATTTTCCCCGTAGTGCCTCCATACAATCCAACCCGAGCGCCCGGATTGGCTACTTTTATGAGCTTTTTGAAGCCTTTTCCGGCAGCACTATCCACTATCACATCAAAGCCGCCACCGGCTTTCGCCAAAAGTTGCTTATCCCAGTCATCATCGGTATAGAGCACTCCCCCTTGCGCACCTAATCCCACCGCTTTTTTTATTTTTTGGGGAGAACCGGAAGTCACCCAAACTTCATTGCCATAACTCAGCGCAAATTGCAAAGCCATCAAAGCCACTCCGCCCCCAATTCCGGTAATCAATACCCGGCTATTTTTGCCCAACTTACAACGTGAAAATAACACCCGATAGGCCGTCAATCCCGCCAAAGGCAAGGCAGCGGCTTCGACCGTAGAGAGATGCCCAGGTTTGGGAAAAATATTACGAGCCGGCACTAAAACGCTTTCGGCAAAAGTCCCGTTATTCGGTAATCCAAGAATTTTAAACGTTTTGGGCGGAGACAAAGACTGGTTCGTCCAATTCATACTTGGGTTGAGAATTACTTTCTTGTCTTTATAGATACCCATGGCATCCGAACCTAAAATGATTGGCGTTTGAATGCCGGCATACTGCCCTTGCTGTATCCATAAATCCCGATGGTTCAAACCGGCAGCAAGCACCTGAACAGATACATAAATACCGGTTTCCGATGGTGGCGACAAATCCACATATTCTAATGGTTTACCGATTTCTTGGAGTTGTAAGGCTTTCATTTCCTGCAATTTATGTTTTCAATAGTTGATTTCACAAAGTTACTAAAACCACGGCAAGAAACAAAAAAAGCAACCGGATTTTAAAAAATCCGATTGCTTTTACACACTGAAGGAACGAAAGGAACTCCCATCGTTTCGTGTATTTAATTAAATGCTAGGACGAGCCGGACACTTCGCAAGCGTCCAATGCCGACAGCCATACATTCAATCAAAAAAGATAGGAACTGTTTAGAATCTCCTAGTTATAAGGCAAAAACAGGCGCAAGAAGGGCATTTTAAAGCCAAAATAGTGGGCATCTAAACAGTTAGCAAAAATGATAGTTAAAAAGTAGCAGTTTTTGTTTCTTCAAGAATCTTAACAGCTTCGTTGTAGATGGATTTGTCCGCAATATTCACGATGCCTCCATCCGGTCCCGGCTCCAAGTGCCAGCCTACAAGCTGCCCATCCTCCGCTTTTTTAGCTCCGAAGAAATTCCGTACGGTTTGTTCCTCAATACCTAATGCCTTAGCAATACGGCTAACGCTACCGGTAGGTAAACTATGCTTCAATTTTCGGAGCTCATTATAAGAGATGTTCATACTTTTTTCAATTTTAGTGATGAAATAGGGTGAAGAAACTATCCAACATCAATCGTGTCATCCTAATCGCCTATAACCCATCACTTTTCGCCGAAAGGCAAAAGCAGAACTAAAAGAAAATTATAGGAACTTCATGACAAAAAAGATTGATGGTTGAATAACAGGTGTAAGTTAGGGAAGTATTCTGAAACTTACAAAAAAATCGACCTTTTTTTTGCTATTTTCTTCCAAAATATTCAAATGGTACGGACGGACGCCCCAACAGAGCCAAACGCATTAGAAGTACCGAGCCAATCGGACTTTAAAGATATGATTAGAGAATTTTAGTTTGGAGTGCTTGACTTCTGACTCTTTGGTTAGATTCTGGCCATAATAAACGCCCAGCTTCCAAGTATTGGTCGGAAACCAAGAGACGCCACCATGCGCAGCAAAATTGAGTCGATTCAACTGGCTGAATTCATTATCGCTCTTTTGCTTTTTAAAATTAGAAAAAGCATTATACGGCTGTTTTCCTGTTTCAAAGACCATCTCCTGAGAAACCAAAAGACCGACATCTACTCCTCCCGTTAACGCAATTTGCCGAATCGGTTGAAAGTGAAAACTTACAGGCATTTCTATGAATTGACGCACCCGATAGGCAACAGTCAAATCAGGTATTGCAACAAAACTCCTGCGATAAAAGAAGTCTTCTTGTGGTTGTTTGGGCGCTTCGGGGCTATTCAATTTCATCAAACCATAGCCCACTCCGGGCTCTACACTAAACCATTTTCCGATGGGAAAGATGACAGATATTCCACTTCCTGCACCGACTCCGGATACAAGACCCCGTGTTGAAGCACTCACATTAACCCCTAGCCGTACATGACGTTCCGGTATTTTTTCTTTGATGGTCAGGCTAACATTGGCCGGAAGGCTACTTGCGACCGTAGGGATGATATGCATATCATGACTAGGCAACCCAATAGTGACCTTATGATTGCGATATAAATAAGGCTTGACAAACAAACTCTTGGTTAAAACTTCCTTGGGATTCAAGTTCAGATGAGCGGACGATGTTGGAGACGATTCTTTAAGTTTGGTATCGACCAAACGCTTCGGATGCTTAGGGGCAACCGGCGAGTCCAAATTTCCAACCAAAGGAGAAATGGTCACATCCGGCACATCAACCTTAAAAGAAATCTTATTGATGATTGGCGCAAGTACCGGAGATGTCGGATGTACCGGTGCGGGTCTAAAAAGGCCATAGGCCAAGACGCCAACCAACAGAAGCAAGGATGCGACTATAGATTTTTGAAACAAACTCAATCCACTCCGTTTTGGAGTCGGCATCTGCACATCCAAACGACTAGCCAAATCCTGCCATCCCTTTTCAGACAATGCCCCAAAATCTTCGATATGGTTCTTGTGCTTCATTTTACTTAAAACGTTCTTTCCTTCTGGTAATCAGCTCTTTCAGCAGCCTACGGGCGTTAGAAAGATGCCATTTAGACGTTCCGACACTAATGCCCAACGTCGATGCTATTTCTTCATGTTTATATCCTTCAACCGCAAAAAGGACAAAAACATCTTGCGAAGCCTTCGGTAACTGATGAATCAACGAAAACAAGTCATCCACGGCCAATTTGTCGGTCACACGCTCGTTCACTGCTTCGTAAATCAGTTCATCCGGACTAACAAAGGCCTTTTTGGACTTATTAGCGCGAAAATAATCCACAATACTGTGATAAATGATTCGCCGAATCCAACCTTCAAAAGAGCCGGTATTTTTATAGAGGTGTATTTTGGTGAAAACCTTAAAGAAGCCGTCATTCAGTATTTCCAAAGATTTTTCTTTGTCTTTTGTGTGTTTGAGACACATAGACATCATTTTTGGAAAATACAACTTATACAGGGCTTCCTGAGTGCGGCGATCATTATTCAGGCAGCCATCAATAAGTTCTTTTTCGGTATATGTTTTCTTACGAAATATCACCCGATTGTGAAGCTTTTACAGTTTATTAGGACGCCTTTCTCCTTGCGGAAAAATAGTCCTGTCACCTTTTCAAAAACGAAGTTAGGCTTTTTCAATGACAAATTATGCTAATTTAACGTCAAAAACCTAAATTTCATCTTCAATCTTATAAAAAGCTCCAAGTTTTTCCAATTATCAAGTTGCTTGCGCAAAAAAAATCAGACTTCTCTGACTTCAATCACACACTTTCAAGCCTAAAGCCTAAAAAATTTCACCGGAGAAAAACCACAGATAAAATTAGATACCTGAATTAGAAGGGGAATTCAAGCTTTCATCTGTTGTTTTTTCTTCCGATGAATTTAAAAAAGCGTTTTGTGTTAACCCGTTGAGTTCGGATTAAGAAAGTTTGTTTTGTGTGTTGCTTGATTAGACGGAGCACATCTTAAAAAGGTTGGGTTGTACTAAAATCATCTTTCTTGCTCTTGGCAACACAAAATTTTGTTTGATTTCTTTTTGATGACCGGTCGGTAGTAGCCAAATTTATTTGGCTATGTAGCAAAGAGCGAAGCGAGTTTGCGCCACGGGCAATTGGAAATAGTGCTTGGCTCTTGGTGGTACAAAATTCTGTTTGGTTTCTTTTTGATGACCGGTCGGTAGTAGCCAAATTTATTTGGCTTATGTAGCAAAGAGCGAAGCGAGTTTGCGCCACGGGCAATTGGAAATAGTGCTTGGCTCTTGGTGGTACAAAATTTTGTTTGGTTTCTTTTGATGACCGGTCGGTAGTAGCCAAATTTATTTGGCTATGTAGCAAAGAGCGAAGCGAGTTTGCGCCACGGGCTATTGGAAATAGTGGTTGGCTCTTGGTGGTACAAAATTTTGTTTGGTTTTCTCTTTTATGGTTATTTTGCTTTGGAATTTTCCATTGATGGTAAGTTGATTTTGTTTAGCTGCCAAGATAGTCTATGCTTATGCGCCGGAGCTTGGCGACTAAAGTCGCCGCTACAGTCGGTAGTAGCCAAATTTATTTGGCTATGTAGCAAAGAGCGGAGCGAGTTTGCGCCTTTAATGGCCTTGCAACTTTAGTTGCAAGATGTAGCAAAGAGCGAAGCGAGTTTGCGCCACGGGCAATTGGGAGTAGTGGTTGGCT
>JALVCY010000499.1 GCA_027009605.1 Saprospiraceae bacterium | reverse complement strand
CAACGGTGTAACGGTGTAGCGGTTTAACGGTATAACGGTATAACGGTGTAACGGCAAGGCAGCCAAGAAATCTTACACCTTGAACGCCGAAGGCAACCAACTAACGGTGTAGCAGTCTAACGGTGTAACGGTGAGTCTGCTCCTAAAAGTCGGGTTTTTGAAATGGTTGGGGAAATTGCCAAATTTTATTCTGGAAGCATGCATTCTGTTCAATTGTTCAAGCCTTCAAGCGTTCAACTGATTCTCATAACTAGTTGATTATCAATGCTTTCAGTTGAATAGTTGAACAGTGAGTCCACTCCAAAAAGTCCACTCTGCCAGAAATTAAAGCGATGAACAAAATCCCCAAACAGAATAAAATTTGGTGGTTTCGCATCAGAATACCTTTAGGAGTAAACTCCACGGTATAACGGCTAGGCAGCCAAGAGAGCATCCCCCTTGAACGCCGAAGGCAATGAACGTCCGAAGGACAAATTGAACGTGCGAAGCACAAATTGAACGCCGAAGGCAATTACGCTACAACAGGAAGTCAGCCAAAAGATTTCAATATTTCGGTCAATTGTTAAGGTATTCCTAATTAATTTTTGTTTCTTTGCGGTAGATGTCTGATTTTCTACCTTTGCGGTAGGTGATAGGCTTACGGAAACGTATTGTTATCATGATAATATTGACCAAAACAAAAAACCGCGTATGAAATACTCTGTTGACAAGCAAGAAAACTTTACGGTGTTTGAGCCGGCTGAAAAGAACATCAACTCGCTGATTGCTCCCGAATTAAAGTCTGAATTATTTATTCTATTCCAAGAAGGAGTGAAGACCTTGATTTTTGATATGTCACAGGTCGAATTTATTGATTCTTCCGGACTTTCTGCCTTACTTTCCGCTAATAGGCTTTGGAAAGGGAGCGGATTTGTAGTGACCGAAATTAAGTCGGATTTTGTGAAGAATCTTATCGAAATCTCCCGAATTGACTCCGTCATCAACATTATCCCCTCCTTGGCAGATGCTAAAGAATATGCCCTGGCCGCCACCAAAACGGAAGAGTAAAAGGTGGAGCTTATCCAACTAACTATTCTCGGCAGCTCGTCTGCGGTGCCCACCCAAACCCGAAATACTTCTGCGCAATTTTTGCAATTTCTCCATCATTCTTTACTGATTGATTGTGGTGAATCTTCTATCCATCGGATGATTCGATTGGGCTTGCCCTATGACCGGATTGAATACATTTTTATTAGTCATTTGCATACCGATCATATTTTGGGATTGCCCGGATTGTTGAGTTCGTTTGCACTAAAAAATAGAAGCAAGCCCCTAACTATTTTTTCGCCGCAAGGCTTGCAAGAATTATTGGAATCTTGGATTGGCCCCACCGATGAATTGCCTTATCCCTTGTCTTGGCAAATCGTCGATACCCAAAAGTCAGCCGTTATTTTGGACAAAAAAGAATTTACCGTAGAGACGATTCCCCTTTTTCATCGCATCCCCACGGCCGGCTATCTCTTTCGAGAAAAAAGAAAAAAGCCGAATGTCCGGAAGGAGGCCATCGAAAAATTCCACCTGTCTATTGACCAAATTAAAGCCGCCAAAAACCGGCAACCTATTCACGACTCTCAGGGGCAACCTATTGATAGTCAAGAAGTTATAGTAGAGCCCCCGCCACCAAGAAGTTATGCGTATTGCTCCGATACCATGTATGCCCCTTCCGTTGCCGAAAAGGTGAAAGGGGTGAACTTGCTCTATCATGAAGCTACTTACCTAGATGAGCTCAAAGATTTGGCGCAAGCCCGTGGACATGCCACTGCCCTGGAAGCCGCTCAAATCGCCCAACAAGCTCAAGCCGGAAAACTCCTACTTGGCCATTTCTCCACTAGATACAAAGATGTCCAATCCTTCGAAACAGAAGCACAGACCGTCTTTGCGAATACCGTAGCCGTCGAGGACGGGGATGTGTATGATATTTAATGGCCTTGCCAACTTTAGCTGCAGGCTGATGCGGGTAGTGGCATAGATTGCAAGGGGTTTCCTATAAAACCCAAACTTCTTTAGGCTTTTATTGGGAGAATCTGCTCTTTCTAGGAACTCTCTCCCCAAAATATTTAAAAGCCGTAGGGGTTTTCCTTGTGAAACTCCTACGGGGATTTTTGAGGATTTCGTGATGAAAATCTTTAAATATTTTGGGGATTCAGGGCAAGAACTATAACCGGGCCTACTCCACACTTCTCAACTCTTAACTCTACAATCTTAACTCTTAATTCCGGTTG
>JALVCY010000498.1 GCA_027009605.1 Saprospiraceae bacterium | reverse complement strand
ACTCAAAGCGCCCTACAAACTATCTACCAACTCATCTCCAACCAATATGATTGGCTCAACGATGTCATCATAATCATTAATCCTTGCGCCAATCCGGATGGGTTTGACCGCTATGTTTCTTGGAATCGAGCAGTCTCCCACAAAGGCATCATGCCCGACATCCATAGTCTCGAACATCGAGAACCTTGGCCGGGAGGACGGACTAATCACTACTATTTTGATCTCAATCGGGATTGGGCTTGGGCGACACAGTCCGAGACCCAACAGTTGCTAGAGATTTATCACCAATGGATGCCCCATGTCATTCCCGATATGCACGAGCAAAAACTTAACAGCCCTTTTTACTTTGCTCCGGCTGCACCGCCTTTTCATGAATACATCACTGCTTTTCAGTCGGATTTTCAATACACCATTGGTCAAGCCAATGCCCGGCGTTTTGATAAGAATGATTGGCTTTATTACTCTAGGGAGATTTTCGACTTATTTTATCCCAGTTATGGAGATACCTACCCCATCTTTAACGGGGCTGTCGGAATGACCTTTGAGCAAGCCGGACACAGCCATGCAGGTCGTGCTGTTTGGCTCAAAACCAACGATACACTTTTCATTCAGGAGCGGATTGACCACCTTGTGGCCGCTTCTTTGGAAACCATCAAAACCACTGCAACTCACCGAAAGCAATTGGTCAATAACTTTAAAAAATACTTTAGCAATAGCCAAAAAAAACCCGTAGGTCACTATCAAGCTTTTGTCATCAAAGGCAGCCAACACCCCTACCGTATCGCTCAACTAATGACACTATTAAACCGGCATCACATCCAATACTTCACTCCCAAACGACAAAGCAAAGGCCATGGTTTTTATTATCAGCAAAGAAAAGAAACCGATTTTCAATATCAAAAAGGGGACATCATTATTCCCACCAAACAACCCATGGGCGTCTTAGCCAATGTACTCTTCGAGCCGGACACCCAACTCGAAGATTCCTTGACCTACGATGTCACCGCTTGGGCTCTACCCTATGCGTTTGGGTTGGAAGCCTATGCGGTTGCCCAAAAACTTCCCCCAATCATGGCTTTGACTCACCCAAAACCTATCTCCGGGATTCAAGGAGACGGGCACTATGCTTGGATTGCCGATTGGTCGGACATCAATAGCGCAAAATTTTTAGCCCGGCTTTTGCAAAAAGGGATTCGTGTCAAATACAACAAAAAGCCTTTTTTCAGAAATGGAAAAGTATTTCATCGCGGCAGTATCATCATCACAAGTGCCGATAACAGACACCAAATCAAGACTTTAAAGGAGACCCTACAAACCCTTGCCATACAAAACCAACTTCGGCTATATGCCATCAAAAGTGGATTTTCTAAGCAAGGTCCGGATTTAGGCTCGCCTTCCATACAACTCATCAAAAAGCCTAAAATCGCTATTGTCCAAGGAAAAAACATCTCGCCTTACCAATATGGAGAGCTTTGGAGTTTTATGGAAAATCAAATCGACTACCCCTTCGTTTCCTTAAAAATTAAGGACTTGAAAAATTCTACTATTTGGAATTATAACACCTTAGTCTTAGTCGATGGAGACTATTCCCGATTATCCAAATCAAATAAAAACTACATTCTGGGATGGGTCAAAAAAGGGGGCAAACTGATTCTCATTGATTCGGCCTGCCAAGCCTTTGCCGGACTCAACATCCTAGATTTCGATGAAGTCTATGATAATTTTGAAAATCAACCAATCGCTCCTTTCGACACTAGAAAAAGAGCCAATTTATCTACTAGCTTGCCCGGTGGCATTATCCAATTACAAATGGACAATACACACCCTTTAGGTTTTGGATATGACGACACCTATTTCTCCATGAAAACGGCCGACATCTCCTTCTCTCTATTCACTTCCGGTGCCAATGTGGGAATAACCAATCACCACCCGGAAATGATTGGCTTTTTTGGAAGCCAAATCAAATCTAAACTGAGTGACAACATGGTCTTTGGAGTCAAAAAATTAGATGCCGGGCAAGTCATTTTCTTGGTTGACGACCCTTTATTTCGCGGAATCTGGAAAAATGGCGAACTTTTAATGGCCAATGCGCTCTTTTTTGCACAATAAGACCCGTTTTTTCTTCTATCTTTGAGCATCTAAAACAGCCGTTATGCCTAAATCAAATTTTTTTCTACCCTTCCGGAAACCCTCCCAAACCGAATGGCTCGAACTCCTAGGCGATAATGCCCATAGACAATTCCGCATTTCGGACTCCATTCATGTTCCGGTATTTATCCATGAAGAGAATGCCATCGTCGCTCCTCCCCTTGCGGGCAAAAAGGAGAACCAATGGAATATTACAGGCTATATCCCTACGTCCAATGCTTCCAAAGCCAACCAACTGGCTTTGGACATGCTTCGCGGGGGTGTCGATGAGATTGTTTTTGTTTTGCGCAAGCCAAATATAGAAGCCCTACTTCATGACATTCAACTCCCCTTGATTGAGACTTCCTTTGCTTGGCACAACGAATCGACCCCAAAAGCGATGGCTTGGATGAAGCAATTGCATGCCTATTGCCAACAAAAAAATTGGGATTCGCAAACCCTAAAAGGTAGTTTTCAGCTCCGGCCTTTCACCCAATCCGGGCGCCTTCGTCCGGGGCTTCAAGCTTATCTACAAAACGGAGACCGGCTCTTTCCTAATTTCAAATTGTTGGCTATTCATCAGGACGACACCTTAGAAATTGAGCTGGCTTTCGCCAAAATACTCCGGCAAGTCCAAAAACTTTTTAGCGCAAGCAAGGATAAGGCACTCATTATCAACAAATTACAAATACACCTAATCGCCGGTACCAATATCATCACTACCATTGCGAACATTCGAGCCTTCAAACGATTATGGCTTCATTGGCTTCAAAAACAAAATCTGCCCTTGGCTCTACCGGATATTGCCGTCACCTTGGACACGACCCATTGGACAAACGATGTCAACCAAAATCGAATTCTAGCTACATCCCAAGCTATGTCCGCAGCTATCGCCGGTATCCAACACTTAATCATCCCGACCATAGAACCGGATACTTTTTCCGAAAGAATTAGCCGAAACATCCAACATATCATGAAGATGGAAGCCCACCTTGACCGGGTGGTTGACCCGGCGGCGGGGAGTAAGATCATCGAAGCCTTGACGGAGCGTATTGCAATCGCTGCTTTCGAACAACTTTCGGTTTAACGGCTTAACGGGTAGGCGGCAAAGAAATCTTGCTAATTGAACGCCGAAGGACATGGCTTTTGACTTCTATGCCTATCACGCCGATTTGAAAAGTGTTTTCCCGTTTTTGATTATTACCCTTCCGGAAATTCAAATCAAATGCTCCGGCCAAGGCATTACCAATCTCTGCCGGGAAGGCTTCTGTATAAAAATCTGAATTTGCCAACATGCTATTGCTCCGCATGATAATTCCACCGCCGGAACGCCCTTGGTTCGCATAGTTAGTAGAGAAAATTCATAAATTTTCTCTACTAAAATTCTACCCGATAATTCAGATTGGGAATTAATCCATTTTGGTAATAAATCCGGTATTCCTTATTGTCAAAATCCGGATATAAGCCACCGATATTATTTCGATTGGTTAGATTTTGCAATTCTAGTGCCAAGGTATGGGTTGATGCAGAGCGGTTGACTCGGTAATTAATGGCAAAATCAACTCTAAAATAAGGGTCGGCTTGCAATTTAAACACACCACCTTCCGTCACTTTTCGGTTTTCAAAATCCCACTCGTGATAGCGATTCCCACCATTATAAACCAGCTTCCCATTAGTCGAGATTGTATGATGCTTGCTTCGACCTACTTTGAACTCCTTCCCGCCCAAAATGGTTAAATTAAAGCGAGAATTATAGCGAGTACTGTGGATTTCCCCTTCTACATCTTTAAAAGAACTATCAAATAATGAGCCGGTGACCAAGTAGTAATAACTATTATTAAAAAATCGCTCTAAAGTCAAATCAACCCCAATATTCCGGCCGGTTCCTTCTCCAACCAAAGCATAGCTATCATCCAAAACATCATAAACATCTTGAGCATTCAGAATGGTCCCCCCTATAAAACTCGTATCCACCGGCACATCAAATAAATGCTGATAATAAGTCTCTACTTTCAACCGAGTCGATTTATTCAAATTAATATCATATCCCAAAACAAAATGCGCCGCCTTAGTCAACCCCAAATGTATATTGGGCTGAAAATAACTACTATCCGACCGCTGTCGCTGCAAAGTATAATTAATAAGATGCTCCGACTGACTATGAAGCCCGGCAGAAAAGGCCAAAGATTGTTTGGGTGCAAACCCCCATTTCACCCCAAATCTAGGTTCAATTGCCGAAGATTTAGTCAACTGGAAGTAAGTGTAATGCAATCCATAATTTAGTGTCCATAAACGAGTAGGACGATATCTATGCTGGGCAAAAAGCTCATACATATTGGTGTGACCTTTGGTATCCAGCTGCACTTTTTTAGGTTTATATTCAAATTGATAGTTGCCCAAAAAATGCAAATCTCTTGTCTCATTCAGAAAGGAATAATTCAAATCACTAAAAATAAAGCCGGTACGTAAAGTATTTTTTGCATTCACTTTATGATTAAGCAGAGTGCTCCACCGAAAAATCTTATCGGTCAAATCTTGCTTTTCAAACGCTACCAGCTCATGCTGATTCCGCACATCAATAAACTGCTCCAAAAAAGTAACTTGATCCAAGGTCGCCGCTAGGACGGTTTTGACGTAAGTCTTTTTATCCCTAAAAATATACCGATGCCCCAATCCTACCAAACCATAAATATTTTTGCCATCTTCCGAAAACAGGTCTCCCAAATTTTCCCACTTCGTTGAATCCGGAACATAATCCGTCCGGGACTTGGACAAGCCCCCAAGCCCAAACAAACTAAAAACCCCTGCTTTTTGAGTCGGCACATTCACTTTAAAAGAGACATCCTGAAAATCCAAATCAATATCCCCCAAACGAACGACCTTCCCAATCAAACCAAGGGTCGAGTAGCGATAATTAATCAAATAAGACGCATCAGAATGGGCACTAAAAGGTCCTTCCGTACTGGCTTCTATACCTATCACGCCGATTTGAAAAGAGTTTTCCCGTTTTTGGTTATTACCCTTCCGGAAATTCAAATCAAATGCTCCGGCCAAGGCATTACCAATCTCTGCCGGAAAAGCCCCTGTATAAAAATCTGAATTTGCCAACATGCTATTGCTCAGCATGCTAATTCCACCACCGGAACTTCCTTTATTCGCATAGTGATTAGGCCCGGGCACCTGAATCCCTTCCAAGCGCCATTGTACATAAGCGGGAGAATTGCCCCGAATCACAATCTCATTGGACAAATCATCTCCTGAAGAAGATACCCCGGCAAAATTTTGAGCCATTCGAGCCGGATCCAAAAAAGAAGCGGCATACCGCTGTGTTTCTTCGACCGAAAAAGAACGTGCGGAGAGTGTGGCCATTTCATTTAGTGCCTTGATTTTATCCTGTTTGGCGGTCACCACCGCCTCGGCCACTTGAATCACGGACTCCTGTAAACCAATCGTCAAGACCAACTCTTTTCCGGCTCCCAATGTCAGATTCTCCAGACGGGCAGTTTCATAGCCTAAGTAGCTGACTTCCAGGCTGTGACGCCCCACCGGGACATCCCGAAGGGCAAAATGTCCATCCATATCGCTCGTAGTTCCTTGCTGTCCGCCCATCGTTAGGATACTAACCGAAGCTCCAATAAGCGGGATTTTAGAGTCTTGGTCGATGATGATTCCACGTATCGTTTGTGTAGGCGTCTGCCCCAAAATGGAAATAGAATGGTAACACATAAACAAGAAAAGAAGGTAGTATGATTTCATTGGAAGGCTTTTTTGAGTTTGCCCAAAAATAAGATAATCGTTAAGCTTCCCCTTCATTATTTGGAAACTATAACTTTTATTTAACTTTTTAGCGAGCACAAATACTGCTAAAATAGGTTGTAAAATCAGTTAAAGATGTCTATAACATCCATCCGGTCTAAAGAGTGTTCATCTTCCTAGAAGTTGCATCAATGGCTTACTTTAAATATTTGAGTCCGCTCCGAAAAGTCGAGTTTTTGAAATCGTTGGAACAGTTGCCAAATATTATTTTGATGGAATGCCTTCTGTTCAATTGTTCAAGCGTTCAATCGTTCAACTGATTGTACATAACTAGTTGATTTCCAACACCCTCGATAGAACAGTTGAACAGTTGAACGATTGAACAAAATCTCCAAACAGAATAAAATTTGGCAGTTTTGCATCAGAATACTTTTAGGAGTAAACTCATATTTAGGACAACACAAGTTGGTATCCCGCCTGACGAATAATTTAACTAAAAAAAACGTAACTGTTTAGGTGCTCCTATTTTAGGGCAAAAAATAGGCATTTTTGTGGATGTTGACGTAGGGACGCACGGCCGTGCGTCCCTACGTGAAAAAATTTTAGCAAAAACAGGCGCAAAAAGGGCATTTTTTAACCAAAATAGTGGGTACATAAACAGTTACAAAAAAAACAGCCACTAGAAGACTTCCTAATGGCTGTTTTTTTGCTGAATCTTGGCAACAAGCACCAACCGAGCCGTTTTTGTTGGGGGAATGGCCTGGAACAGGGTTTGGGCATATAGGGGTGAATAGAGAAAATTCAAATTCCCCCCGCATACCGCCGCAAAGCCAAATCAATAGCAGACACCCCAAATTGAAAAGCCTCTACCGGCACCCGCTCGTCTGCCGCATGAATGTACTTCATCATATCAAAACCTTCCGGCAAATTCATAGGCGTAAACCCATACGTCTGGATACCTATTTGAGCAAAATGCCGGGCATCCGTTGAAGCACTTAGTAAGAGCGGTATAGGAATTCCATCCGGATCCATTGTCTTCAAGACTTCTCCAAAAAAATCAAACATAGACAAGTCCGGCCGGTGGTGGCTTGGCGAATAATTCAAAACATCCAGCACCAAATCATCCCCCGTGATGGCCAAAATCTCCCGTTTTATATCTTCAAAATCAAATCCGGGCAGCAATCTCCCATCAAATTCCAAATACACTTCGGAAGGAACCACATTGGTCTTATTACCGGCCCGAACGCTTCACCGCCTCCAAAGCCACATGGCCTCCCAGCGACCAACCCACAATGACCGCCTCTTCAATATCTAGTGCCTGAGCCAGTTCGGCTACTATTTTAGCGTAAGCGGGAATCCCATATTCCGTATGGGTGGCAAACCGGTCAGAGTCTCCATGACCGGGCAAATCTAAGGCGATACATCGATGATGGCTTGCTTGGAGTTGCTTTTCAAAGGTTTTGCTTGAGCTGGAATTACCGTGAATATACAAAACCGGATGCCCCGCTCCGTCATTTTCCCGATAGGCGATGGTCATACCCGAAAGTCTTACTTTTTTCATTGTTTGTCATTTTGGTGAAGGGTAAGAAAAGGTGTTTTCGCACAAATATAGCCAATCATTCTCACTTTTTTAAATCTATTCGTAAAGCTTTTTGCTTATCTCTAGCGACCCTACGAAGAGAACAAATTTTTAGCACCGTAATTCTTATTGCTTCACCAACTTCCCCACCCCAAGCAATGCGCCCGTTGTGTCCAAGATCTGATACCCATATATTCCTTTCGGTAAAAATGAGATGTTTATTGGCTCGTAATGCTCAATAGACAACTTAGCCATTTCTTGGCCAATCCCATCGTACAACATAAAAAGCACTTGCGTCGCTCCGCCCCAGTTTAAACTAATATAATCATCACTAGGATTAGGGAATACTAGAAAGGAAGTTTTTTCGACATCAAAAACACTTACCGGACAGATAATTTCATCTGCACTATTACACCCCACTTTGTTATCAGAAATAGAATAAGTTTTACCCGGCAAACTTAAAAACCGACATACCATCTGATTATTACAAACAGCCAACTCAGGATTATGTTGTATTTCCAAATCATCACTAAAAAAAACATCCTTAATGCTGTCAGCCACCACATTTTCCAGGGCACTAATATCCCATAGAGCGTAATTACCGGTTATCCTTAAATGCCCCTTAATAAGCTCTAAGTTATTCAATCCTTGCAAATCTTCTAAAAATAGATTCGATCTAATCTCTAAGTCATTTCCAACAAAGCGAAGACTATCTATTCCATTAAAACTTTTCAAGTTGTCATGAAAACTTACCTTTAAATTTTTTTTGACCATCCTTAGACTTCCCAAACCTCCTAAATCTTCAATATCATCATCATTAAGTAAATATAAACTTCCTCCAACATATTTCAAACTATCCAACCCTTCCAATCCTTTCAAATATTTGCATTTCTCTATCCTTAAATCGCCTTCCACAGTATCCAAACTATTTAATCCCTTGATATTTTTCAGAAAATCCTGATAGGCAATACGAAAAGTCCCGCCTACTCGTGACAAATTGTCCAAACCACTGAAATCCTCTAAATAATCAAACAGCATCAAATCAAAATTTCCATCTATTGCTTCAAGCTGAGACAGGCCATGAAGGTTAAAAATGCTTTTGTTATAGCCATTATATTGACCTCCACAATAAACATCACCTTCAATCACCTTACATCCGGGATAATTGATAGAAAAACTATCAACTTGACCTTGCGTCTCCAATACAATCCCTTCGGGGAGACAAGTTTGCGCAAAAGATGGGATAACAAGCCATCCCATCACAATCATCCAAAGTATTTTCTTCATTTTTTTTATTTTTTTTATTGGTAACTGTTTAGGTGCTCCTGTTTTAAGGCAAA
>JALVCY010000497.1 GCA_027009605.1 Saprospiraceae bacterium | reverse complement strand
TGAATCAACTTTCTCAACTAAAAACCAAATAGAAGAACGAATGCAGAATATCGAATGATGATGTACTAATCCTAACAAGAACCCAAATCGTCTCAACCAGCGAAGCGTCTCAACTCACGAAGTCCGTAGGACAAGTGACTCAACTAGAGAACCGAAGGCGAACGTCTCAACTCTCACCACTCACCACTCACCCAACAGCCCCCGCTGCCACCTTCTAATCCCGGTCATCCAGAGCCGGAAAATCCTTACGATACTGCAGTAATGTTTGTTTTTGGAGCGTAATGGTCTCTGTGCATTCGCAGTCGATTACTTCTAAGAGGACTTGGCCTTGCGGTGAAATGACTAGGGAATTGCCATTGTGATAGATGCCTTGCCCGTCGTTACCCACTCGATTGAGACCAATCACAAAGGACTGATTTTCAATGGCTCTAGCGATGAGTAGGCTGCGCCAATGTTGGATTCTTCGCTCCGGCCAATTGGCGACATAAATCAAAAGGTCATAGTCCGTTGTATTCCGGCTCCAAACCGGAAACCGGAGATCGTAGCAAATTAGTGGCCGGATTTTCCAATTATTCAAGATGGGTTCTATGATTTTTTGACCGGGGGCGTAGTGGAGGTTTTCTTTGGCATAGGAAAAAAGATGACGTTTGTCGTAGGTTTGGAGAGCACCATCCGGAGTCACCCATATTAGGCGGTTAAAGTATTGCTCATGGTCTTGGATGATTAGACTTCCGGTAATTGTATTCTTGGTTTGGCGAGCCATTTTTTGAAGCCATTTGACGGAAGTCCCGGTCATTTTTTCTGCCCATTTGTGCGGATTCATTGAAAAGCCGGTTGTGAACATTTCCGGAAGGATGATGAGGCCGGAGGCGGGAGGCACGGTCTTAATGATTTGCTCAAAATCAGCTAGGTTTTGGGAGGGGTTTTCCCAAGCCAAGTCTTTTTGAATTAGGGTAACGGTCAGATTTTGCATAGGATGGCAGCGGCTTTGGTTAGGGTTTCATCTTTTTTGGCGAAACAAAAGCGCAAGACCCGGTGGTCGGTATGGTCTTGGTAAAACGCAGAAATAGGGATGGAGGCGACCTTAAATTCACGGGTGAGCCTTTCGGCAAAATCGATATCGCTTTCATCGCTGATTCGGCTAAATCCCAACAATTGAAAATAGGAGCCATGGGAAGGTAAAATATCAAATCGAGAAGCTTCCATTAATGACTGAAAAAGGTCTCGTTTTTTTTGATAAAAAGCGCCCAAGTCTCGATAGGAAGATTCATCTTGTAGCATTTTTGCGAAAGCATATTGGGTCGGCGTGTGGGCGCTAAAGGCCATAAATTGATAGACATTCCGCAGGGCTTGGGTCATTTTTTTGGGGGCTAACACATAGCCCATCTTCCAGCCCGTGGTATGATAAGTCTTTCCAAATGAAGCAGTTATAAAAGTCCTTTCGGAAAGCCATTTGTCTCCGGCTAAACTATGGTGGTGCTTGCCGTCAAAGATAATATGCTCATATACTTCATCGCTGAGTATCATGATGTCTGTGTCAGCGACTATTTGTCGCAAGGCCAAAAGGTCGGCGGGCGAAAGGGTCGCACCGGATGGGTTGTGGGGTGAATTAATGATAATCAGCTTGGTTTTTTTAGAAATAGCTGCCTGAACGCGATTCCAATCAATCGAGAAATTCGGGAAGGTCAATGGGATATGAACCGGAATCCCACCGTTCATCTCGATAGAAGGTTGATAAGAATCATAGGCCGGGTCAAAAAGAATCACTTCATCCCCTTGGTGTACAACCGTCGAAATCACCGCAAATATCCCCAATGTGGCTCCGGGAACGACTGTAATTTCATTATCAATAGCATAGGCTCGGCCATGGAGCAATTGGGTTTTGATGGCTATTTGTTCTCGGAGTTCGGGCAAACCGGCCATGGGGGCGTATTGGTTAAAGCCTTCGCGCATACCGTCCAAAAGGTAGTTAATCAGTTGAGTATCAATGCCAAAGTCGGGAAATCCCTGGGAGAGATTGATGGCATTTTCTGCTTTAGCCATGGAGGACATGACCGAAAAGATAGACGTTTTTTGGTTGCTGAGCTTGGAAGTTATGTTGGTGGGCATATCTTTTTTTGTCGAAAGATAGGCAAAAAAGTTGAAAAGGGGGGAGGAAGATGATTTCCCGCAGATGTTCGCAGATTTAACCCCGCAGATTCCCGCAGATGTTTCCCGCAGATGTTCGCAGATTTAACCCCGCAGATTTTTTTCTTTCTTGGCAACTCACTACTC
>JALVCY010000496.1 GCA_027009605.1 Saprospiraceae bacterium | reverse complement strand
AACGGTATAACGGCTAGGCAGCCAAGAGATTTTACTCCTTGAACTCCGTTAAAGGTCAAAGGTAATTAAAGGTCAAAGGTGAAGGGTGAAGGGTCAAAGGTAGGCAGGAAAGAAATCTTGCTACTTGAACGCCGTTAAAGGTCAAAGGTAATTAAAGGTCAAAGGTGAAGGGTGAAGGGCCAAAGGTAGGCAGGAAAGAAATCTTACTCCTTGAACGCCGTTAAAGGTCAAAGGGAAGGGTCAAAGGTAGGCAGGAAAGAGAGCGTACTCCTTGAACGCCCGAAGGGCAAATTGAACGTGCAAAGCACAAGTTGAACGTCCGAAGGACAATTTGAACGCCGAAGGCAGATAAACGCCACAGGCACAATCAAAAACAATGAAAAAAATACTATTTATCCTATTGTTGGCTTTTTTTGCGCAAGCGAGTTATGGAGCTTACATCTTAATTCCGATGGATACGGATCAAAAGGATCATCTCAAAGCCTATGGCATTACCTATTGGGTATTGGACAAAGGCGGGCAAGCTTGGTGGTTGTTGAATTATCGCGGCGGGAGCTTTGCTTTCCGGCACAATCCGGTATTTGAAAAAGAATGTCTGACGCGCGGCGTGACTTTCTCCGTGATTCCTGACGGAAAATTCCAAAGTATCAAGGCCGAAATCGCCAATCCGGAAGTCAATGAGTCGGCTGTGCGCCTGGAAGTGGCTCCGCGAATCGCTGTCTATACGCCCGATGTATCCGCCAAAGGTACCAAAATACAGCCTTGGGATGATGCGGTGACGATGGTGTTGACCTATGCCGAAATTCCCTATGATGTCATTTATGATGATGATGTCCTTGCGGGAAAACTAGCCAAATACGACTGGTTGCATCTACACCATGAAGATTTTACGGGGCAATTTGGGAAGTTTTACGCAAGTTACCGGTCTGCGCCTTGGTATAAGGAGCACGTGCGCCGGCTAGAAGAAATTGCCCATCGCAATGGATTTGAGAAAGTGTCCCAATTGAAGTTGGCGGTGGCCAAGACGATTCGGGATTATGTTGGTGGTGGAGGATTCATGTTTGCCATGTGTTCGGCGACGGATACTTATGACATAGCCTTGGCGGCTGACGGGGTGGATATATGTGACTATATGTATGATGGAGATCCGCCGGATCCGGACGCACAAAGCAAGTTGAATTACAATAATACCTTTGCATTTAAGGATTTTCAGCTGGTGCGTAATCCTTTGGAATATGAGTTTTCGTCTATTGATAATACGATGTCCCGGCGGTTGGATCCATCGGTGGATTACTTCAAGCTATTTGATTTTTCTGCTAAGTGGGATCCCATTCCTTCGATGCTTACGCAAAATCATACCAATACCATCAAAGGATTTATGGGGCAAACGACCGCCTTCAAAAGCAATCAAATCAAATCCGATGTCCTTATCCTAGGTCAAACCAAGTCCGTCCACGAAGCCCGGTACATTCACGGGACGTATGGGCAAGGCACTTGGACGTTTTATGGTGGGCACGATCCGGAAGATTACCGCCACATGGTCAATGACCCACCGACTGATTTGAGTTTGCACCCCAATTCTCCCGGATATCGTCTGATACTGAATAATATTTTGTTTCCGGCTGCTGAGAAGAAGAAGCGGAAAACTTAGATTTTATAGCGGCGACTTCAGTCGCCGGATGGTATCTCCAAATTTATTTGGAGCCTGTCGTGTATGCCGGTTAGGATTGCCTTTCGGGGCAAGATGCCGCCCCGCTGGGGCTTTCATGTAGCGGCGACTTTAGTCGCCAAGCTCAAGGCTTGGTAGAGCCAAATTTATTTGGCTAAAAAACGCTCGCCCCCTTGAACATTCAGACAACGTGTCAAAGTGAAGCGTTTTAACCTTCACACCCTTACTAAAAAGCAGCTTACCGATCTCTCCGCAAGTTCCGAGCTCAGCAATCTGATAAAAAAAAACAGCGAATAAAGACCGTTGTCCCATTCGCTGCCGTAAAATAAACCCCCCAAATTATTCTTAAAGCCGGTTGTAATGGCTATTATTTCTTATCGTGTTGCGTAGGTATAATAGCAAATTAAATGCCACAACTGCCTGATTTGCAATGATATACAAGCAAATTATCAAGTGATAAAAAAAGTAATTGCGTAAGTGGCTAATACTGACTAGATATGTTGGAAAAGAAAATTTGTAGGCAATGTAGCGGCGACTTCAGTCGCCAAGCTCCGGTGCATAAGCATAGACAATCTTGGCAGCTAAAGCAGCCGATACAAAATCAACTT
>JALVCY010000495.1 GCA_027009605.1 Saprospiraceae bacterium | reverse complement strand
TACGTGAGAAAATTTTAGCAAAAACAGGCGCAAAAAGGGCATTTTCTAACAAAAATTAGCGGGTGGCTAAATAGTTACAAAAAAAAAAGATTATGGGACCATTAATTCCACATGAAATATTAGCACCGGAATGGAATAATGTCATTGCGCTAATCATCGGGATTGCCTTTGGCTATATCATGGAAGCATCCGGATTCTCTTCGTCACGCAAGCTTGTGGGCGTGTTTTATGGGTATGATTTTGCCGTATTGCGGGTATTTTTCACAGCAGCGGTTGTATCCATGATTGGGATTCTGTATTTATCCAAGCTGGGTTACCTGAATTTTGACGATTTATATATTCAACCAACTTATCTCAACTCGGCCATCATTGGCGGGCTCATTATGGGTATCGGCTTTGTCGCCGGTGGATTTTGTCCGGGCACCAGTCTTTGTGCCGCCGCCATCGGCAAGATTGATGGATTGGTTTTTATCATCGGTCTGATGTTGGGTGTAGTTGTCTTTTCAGAAATGTTTCCCCTACTCGAAAAAACATTTAATGCCAACAACTTAGGAGGTGTCACCCTTGAAGACACGCTTGGGATATCTAATGAGTGGACAACCGCTATTTTTGCAGTCATTGCAGTCGTTGCATTTTACGGCACCACTATTTTGGGACGTTATATCCGTAATGTTTGGTATTAATTTTTTTTCCGCAAGGAATCAACACAAACCGGTCAGGAGTGCCCCTTCGGAATTTCCCTGACCCAAAAAAAGAGACATGAAAAAAAGAGTTTTAATAACAAGAAAAAGATATATCTTTTTAGGATTGGCGATGGTAGTGGCTGCCTTTGGCTTGCTTTTTATGGATGGGCTACCCGATGCAACCAGATTAAGAGCCGACCAATTGCTCCTAAAATCTATGGAAAAAGGGCATTATATCAATAGCGATGACCTAGCCGACAAAATCATCAGTGGTGACCCATCTCTGTTGATTGTGGACTTGAGAGATTCGGTGCAATACGCCAAGTATTCCCTGCCCAACTCCTTGAATGTCCCTTACGGAAAAATATTGGACAAAGACTATATCGGCTATTTTGACCAAGATCAATTTAAGGTGGTGCTATACTCCAATGACCATCTGATTGCCGAACAAGCTTGGTTAATCCTATCCAGCAAAAACTTCTCTGATTTATACGTCCTAAAAGGAGGCTTAAACGAGTTTTTCAATACCATCATCCGCCCCCAAGAGCCGGTCGCTACCGCTCCGGAATCTGAATTCAACAAATACAATACACGAAAAGCAGCCGGCTATTACTTCGGCGTTCCTATGCCACGCTCCGTTAAAAATGGACAAGGAGGCAACGGAATTACCGAAACCGGTGGTCTATTGGCATCCAAAAAACGAAAAGCGATTACCATCAGAAAGAAAAAGAAAAAGAAAGTCGGGGGCTGCTAAACGGACTCCACAAAAAAATACATTTGGGGTCTTTTGACCGTAAATAAAAAAAATAGTGATGAAAGAACTAAAGCAAACCAATAAAATCTTTATCGCAGGCATCGTGTTTTTCTCCCTGATACTACTCGGTGTATTAACGGCAAAAAAACCCGTTCTACCCTACAAAATAACTGCTAAAGAAGCGCTCAAATTAGTGGGCGACACCTCCAAAATGGTCTCCATCAAAAACATCCCGTCAAACGCCCAATGGATTGACGTTCGCAACCAATATGAATTTGCCAAAGGTCATATTGAGAAGGCCACCAATGTCTATGCCGCTGATTTGTTTGAACCGTTCAGCATCCGATACTTTGAGCAGCTAAAAAAAGAAGGTAAAAAAGTCATTCTTTATGGCCAAGACATCAACGAAGCTTCAGACCCTTGGTTGATTCTAAGCCAACTCGGCTTTGATAATATCTACTACTTGAAAGAAGGATTTGATGGGTATCAAAACAAAAAAAATCTCGCTCATTTTCGCAATCCCGAACAACCGGCTTTGGACTATGCCCGGTTCTTTGTGGAGGCTCGTAAAAAAATGATGGGAGAAGGGAAATAACCCCATCCTGAATCTGTCAATTCCACGTATTTCTTTTAAATTTGGTTACTTGACTAAGCCCGTGACAGACCGAGTTGATAATAAATTCTGATGAACAAAGTGACAATCAATACCTTAGTGAATTCTTAGTGGCAACTTCGTGCCCTTAATGGTTAGGCATTACATTTTTCCTTACCACTAAGAGCACTTTAGATAACACTAAGTTTACACTAAGAAACTCTACAAATTCTTGGTATTGGACTGCTAAAATTTGGGTGAGAAATGGTGCATACATAGACTAACGTATGGGTGCAGTCGGAGTTTGTCCCCATTAGACACTTTTCGATAATTTGTAATGGGCGCAAGTTTCCGGAAAAACGTATAAACTTAGGCTCATGGTTTTTTATTTAGTTCCCCCCCAAATTTGCTGGCCGTGCGTCCCTACGTGAGAAAATTTCAGCATTCACCATGATGACTCCAAGACCTTAGGGCTATAACTATCGCTAGCTCCACCCTATCATAAAATTCTAGGAGCCCCTAACTCTACTAAATCCAAACAAAAAAACATTTTTGGTGTTTAAGTATGCCTAGAACGGAGAGACAGTCCCCTTGCGTTTTAAGGATGACGAATCTGCTCCCTTTCTATGCACCGAATAAACCGGATAGCAGTCCGTTTGCGACAAATTAACCCGCAATTGACACGCACAAACCGGTGTATTCTGTGTAAATCATTCAAATTGACCAAAGAAAAGATAAAAATGGATACCAAAAAAGTAGCACCGGTAATGCTTTATACCGAGCAAACCCCTAACCCGGAAACACTTAAGTTTGTGACAAACAAGATGTTATATCCCGGTATGGCTGATTTCAGAGATGAAGCGCTTGCGCAAGAATGGTCTCCTTTTGCCGTCGCTCTAATGGCTCTGCCTTATATCAAATCTGTATATTTCTCCAATAACTTTGTGACCTTAACCAAGGAAATGAATTACGATTGGGCGGACATCATGCTCCAAACCAAGGAGTTTATCAAAAAGTATATCCAAGATGGAGGCCAAGTTGTGAAGGACGGTTTTGCGGAAGCCATGCAAAAAATAGAAGAAGAAAACGGTTATGGCTACCAATATGATACCGAAACCGGCAATATCGTCAAAAAAATCAGAGACATCCTAGATAAATATGTCAAACCGGCCGTCCAAAACGATGGTGGAAACATCACCTTCAAAAGTTTTGACAATGGGGTCGTTACCGTTATCATGCAAGGTTCTTGTGCCGGTTGCCCATCTTCCACAGCCACCTTAAAAGGCAGCATTGAGACCATGCTCATGCGTATGGTGCCCGAAGTCAAAGAAGTCATTGCCGAAGCAGAATAAGCTACCGACGCCGTTGCCCCCTTAATGGCCTTGTCCCGACCAACTGTCGGGATTCGTTCCAAGCCCTAGCAATTAGCCTTTGCCCCCATTTTTTTTGCAAAGAACGGGGACTTAGGCCATGTTTGTCATTATGCTTTCTATCCGGTTTATATTCTCAAGATTTTTCCCGTAATCAATTAATGTTATTTTCAATTTAGGGCTGCTTAAAATTTGATATTCAAAGACCGTTTCTTTATAATCTTTTAACAAGATTTTAATTTCTTCCCCCCAAGATTTCCAACTCACACCGGTTGTTAACAGAACTCCATTTTCCACTTCCATCATATTCATTTTCCCGAATATTGGGTCGGCCTTAAGTTTCTCAACAAGTTCGGATTTTTTCAATTCCGATTGGACATTTTTCTTTTGAAAGACATTTAAACTATCGTCGGTTATTTCTTGTATCCCCATTTTTCTTAGTCTATGCCTAAGTAAAGAGACCAATATCAATGACATGGTACCGCCAAAAGATACAGTTAAAAACAGGAACTTCGATAGACTAAACCCCTCTCCCCTCAGCAAGTCAAAACCAATCATACTCAGTCCGTATGCAATTCCCATTACTAAAAAAGTCTTCAAATACAATTTCGTAATTGGTTTCATAGATTTTCATTTAAATATTGCCAAAATTGCTTACAAACACCATTCCCGACATTACAAGCTACATACCCGTTTACAAGCACTTAGATACGTTTCCGAACGACTAAGTTGTCAAAAAAAGCCCTTCCCGGAATCCGGGAAGGACTTTTTACTAAGCAAATTGATTTTCCGAAATAGATTTACTTCTCTACTGTAATCCGCTTCACACCCACTTGATTATCGGTGCTCACCTTAACAAGGTAGGTACCATTAGCAAATGTATGCAAATCCAATTTAGTATTTAATTGACCGGAAGTAAATGGATACTTTTTAGTTAGTACCACTCTACCCAAATAATCAATCACCTCCACATGAATATCTCTTCCTTGCTCTGCTTCTACATCCAATAATACCACATCAGCAGTAGGATTAGGGAATAGTGTAAACTTGGCAAAAGTATTAATTTCCGTATTGGCTACTGCTTCTTTCTGGACGGTAACACTAAATTGGCAGACATCCGTAATCGTCGTACCATTACAATTGGCAACCCCCAAATATTTAATTAAGGATAGACCTACCGGAAAGAAGCTGCCATTTGGCAACCCCACAATCTGCTGCACACTAGGTGTAGCACAGTTGGATGTTGCAAAGATATCACTTTCATTCCAAGAAGCCACAGAACCGGTGTCCGTAGCAGGAACAGTAATCTTAATATCAGGAGGACAAGTAATGGAAATCTCCGGAGTCGCCACCTGCAATTCACCTATTACATCAAAGCTACAAGTCGAAACATTGCCACAACTATCTGATATTGAATAAGTTACCGTTTCCGTAACAGCTTGTGTATAAGTCGTACCCTGATTGGGGCCTGCTGTTTGAGTGATGGTCACATTCGGATTAGCGCAAGTTGTCGAAGCCGTGGGCTCATCCCAATTCAAAGTCACTTCACTATCAGAACCTACAATAGTCACGTTTGACGGACAATCCACTGTCAAAATACTAGTACCTCCACCTTCAACATTGACAATGACATTAAAAGTACAACTAGCTGTCAAAGTCATACCTCCCTGACACGATGTACTCAAACCCAAATATTGAATTTGTGTAGTGCCCACAGGAAAATCACTTCCACTACTAGGGCCGCTGAGTTGAGAAGTACTGGGGGTGCCACAGTTGGTGGTCACTACGACATCACTTTCATTCCAGCTCACTTGTGCACTGGTCTCCCCTGCCGGAATTGTGACGACAATGTCATTCGGACAAGCCACGTCAATAGATGGCGCTTGCATCACTCCGGTTACCACAAACTGACAAGTAGTGGAATTATCACAATCATCCGTAATTAAGTACGTAATCGTATCAACCACAGGCCAAGTAGTCGTTGTACCCGGTAGCGGGCCTGTAGTCTGCAAGAAATTAAGATTCTGAACCGGACAAGAAGTCGTACCTGTCGGCAAATCCCAATTAACCGTTACCCCTTCTGCGGTACCGATGATAGTAGTATCATTCGGACACGTTGCCGAAAGTGTGCTGGTCACTGTCGATGGTTCCATCAAATAGATAGGGCGACCGGTCAAGGCTATATTATTAGGCCCTACAGTGGTTGATTGAAAAGTATTGGAATAATCCCATTCCGTACGGGTCAAAGTGGTAATCCCAAAACTAGCCGGAAAAGAATAAGTCCCGGAAGCCGCTTCTGACAAATCAATAGTGGTCTTGGCCCACAAAATATACTTATAGCGCTGATTTGCTTCATCAAGCAAGGCGATACCATCCAAATTATTTGGCAAGTTCATGGCCGCTGTCTTGGCCGCATCGTATTTGGTTTTATACACAAATTTTGAAGTCGTCGTATAAGCTATACCCTCATCGGTTTTCTGCAAAGCATCATAAGGCTGTGTATTCGTAAAATTCTTGTACATACCTAACAAGTCAAACTCTCCCGTTGCTGCGGATTCGACCTTCCGGTCGGCCAATTGGAAGGGGTGCATTTGGCGTACACCCAGCTTCATGGCATTCACAGTGGCCTTGGTGATATAGTTCACTTGCGACTCAATAGATGCCATGGAGTTTGGATCAAATTTTTTCCGCGGGGAATTAATCTCTGTAATAATCCATTCTTTTTTAGGATAAGTAACTCCATCAAAGCCGTACAAAGCCAACCGGTTTTCATACGTATGCTTTCTAGTATTCACGCCTTCTGCAGCGGCATCTGAATGTCTGGAATACACCCAACTATTGGTGGCATTATCCCAATAACGCACACTTCCGTCAATGTCCGGATAAGTGTGGAATCCCATACAATCAAAATAAGCACCACCACCATAAGGATACTCCGCTGTAACACTGCCATCAACAGGATTATCTGTATTTCTTAAGACGGCATCTAAAAAGCTCTCAAATCCTACACCGGCCAAACAAACATAGGCATCCGGATCAACAGTCTTTACGACATCATAGCAAATACGCAATGTCCGCACAAAATACTCAATAGGAGCATGAAAGTGGTTAACGCATGGAGATGGATCTTCATCCCACCAGTTATTGGGACCGCCGGGTTGCTGCCAACCTTGAATATACGAGTGGTCAAATCCAGGCTCATTCCATATCTCCCAAAACTTCACATCATCCTTATAAGTAGTAACCAGCTTGTACATATAAGCCGCTAAATAATTGTCATCATTATAAGGCGTACCATTAGCGCCTCCATCCCAAATCGGTGTGTACATATTCTCAAACAAATCAGACCGGCAATCCGGATTATACGGGTCATTCGCACAAAAAATATGCTGCGGATCCGCTCCGTCACAAAACTGCTGCTGCAAACGATGCTCATCTGTCGCAAATCCTACAATCATGGTCACATCATCCATCCCCAAATTCTTCATGTGTACAAAATCATCAACCAAATGATCATACCCCCATACGGCGACAAACGACTCTCTTAGAGCCGGACGAAAGGCCCGAGCCCCTATTCCGGTCAATCCCAGCGCCGGATTTCCCGCTGATATATTGGCCAATTGTTTGTTGTTGTAAGGTGGATAATAATCAAAGTTAATACCCGGACGAAAATAGCCCTTGTATTCTTTGACGACATCACGTGCCGTGTACGTAACCTGCGCCACCATAAAGGCTTTACACAGGATTACTAGGAAAAGAGTAAGTAAATACTTTTTCATTAGTGTTGTTTTTTGTTAAATAAAAATAGAGTCCGTTATTTGACAATCAAATAACTAAAAAGCAACTCACTTTGATAGTGCGGAATCGACTTTAGGTATGGGAAACAATGCTATCGCAAAGATACACTAAATACAGGATATTTGCTACACAATTTGGTCAGATGTATGCCGGTTTCCCTGTTAAAGTTATTTTTTTGCAAAAAAAACTAGAAAATATCCTTTTTGACGAATCAGAAACCTAGCAATTATCGTCTATTCAAAAAGGGATTCATGACCCGTTCGCGGCCGATAGTGGTTTTTTGGCTATGCCCGCAATACACAACGGTTTCATCGGGTAAAGTCATCAATTGGGTCTCTATACTATGAATTAAAGTCTCATAATCTCCCCCCTGCAAATCGACCCGTCCGATACTTCCGTAAAACAATACATCCCCGACAAACACAATACCGTCCTCTTCAAAATAATAACACAAGCTCCCCGGCGAATGTCCGGGAGCCCACATAGCCTTCATCCGGCTTGCGCCAAAAGACAAGATTTCCCCGTCTTCAATATATTTCTCCGGAAACGGAGACGCCTGTGCGTTCGGTACTCCATACCGGCTTGCCACCTCCGGATAAGCAGCCAAAATAGGCAGCTCTTCCCTACACAATTCCGGCAACAAGCCATACGTCTCAAAAACAAATTGATTCCCAAACACATGGTCTAGGTGTCCATGCGTATTCAATAATCGAACAGGTTTTAGGTCATTCTGCTTGATATAATTGGACAGCATTTTTCGTTCATTCCCATCATAGCACCCCGGATCGATGAGGACACATTCCTTAGTCTCATCTGACAGGACATAAGTATTTTCCCCAAAAGGGCTAAATACAAAGGATTTGACAGTGATCATTTTTTATTATTTTGCCCCAAAGATAATCGTTTTTTATCACCTTCTTCTTTTTGGGGCTCTCCCTCCAATTATTATCGGCTCTGTTCTTTGGCTCACCAGCCGATTCCTATCTGTACTACGCTGTGCTCCGAACTTTGCAAGCCACTACCGAAGTCCACGCCTGAACCAACGAAGTCCCAAGAACAAGTGATTAAACCAGCGAAGCTTGCGAGCGATTCAACTTCTTCAACTTTCTCAACCTGCGAAGCTCTCAACCACGAAGTCCGTAGGACGAGTTCTCAACAAGAGAGCCGAAGGCGAACGTCTCAACTTCTTCAACCAGCGAAGCGATTCAACTTCTTCAACTTTCTCAACTAGCGAAGCCTGCGAGCGAATCAACTTCTTCAACTCCCCAATCCACAAAAATAAATCATCCAGCAATACAGTCAAAAACAAACCACTACCGAAGCCAAAGACCAAAAGCGCCACAGGCGCCCCCCCAAAGACCAAAGACAAAAAAACTAACAGAATATCGAATGCAGAATCCCGAATTTCGAATAATGAAGTATAATCCCAGTCAAAAGCCCATATCTACTCAACCTGCGAAGCTCTCAACCACGAAGTCCGTAGGACGAGTTCTCAACCTAGAGAGCCGAAGGCGAACGTCTCAACTTCTTCAACCAGCGAAGCTTGCGAGCGAATCAACTTCTTCAACTCCCTAATCCACAAAAGTAAATCATCCAGCAATACAGTCAAAAACAAACCACTACCGAAGCCAAAGACCAAAAGCGCCACAGGCGCCCCCCCCAAAGACCAAAGACAAA
>JALVCY010000494.1 GCA_027009605.1 Saprospiraceae bacterium | reverse complement strand
TCTCAACTAGCGCAGCGAATCAACTAGCGAAGCTTGCGAGCGAATCAACTTCTTCAACTTTCTCAACTCTCACCACTCACCACTCACTACTCACCACTCACCACTCACCACTCACTACTCACCACTCACTACTCACCACTCACCACTCACCACTCACCACCTACAAATTTTGGAAATCTACAGATTATCCCTACCTTGCGGCAGAATGTACTTCAGATGCTCAGAAAGCCGATAGACATATTACTATACAGCAATGTTTATATTGCCTTATGTGCCCTAGCTTTGCTTTGGTCTTCACAGTTGTTGGCTTTTAGTCGAGTGGCCATCAATCCCTATGATGGGCTGGTTTTTTCGGCTAGTTTGTTTATTTATGCGGCGCACCGGTTGGTGGGCATCCACAAGTTGAAGGCGGGCAAAGTGGACGAAAGGCATGGATTGATTCAGCAGATAGAGCCATTAGTGATTTTTTTGGGGAGTATTGGTTTGGTGGTGTCTGTATTTCTTTTTTTTGGCTTGTCCACGATGCAGCAAGTTTTGTTGATTTTTCCCGGGTTAATATCGTTGGCCTACATTATCCCTTTTACCCGGAAGGGTCGGCGGTTACGGGATTATCCCTTTATCAAGGTGTTTTTGATTGCCTTCACTTGGGCTTGGGTGACGGTGATTATTCCGTTGTGGGAAGTACGGCCGGAAGGGATTTGGTGGCTGTTATTTGAGCGATTTTTCTTTATTTTGGCGATTACTTTGCCGTTTGATATTCGTGATATGGAGTTGGATACGTTGCAGGGGGTCAGTACGTTACCTACGGTTTTGGGGGTGGAAAAGACGAAGCGTTTGTCTTTTATTATGTTAGGCATCTCTATTGTTTTGGGCATTATATATATATTGGGCTTTTCTTTGCAGTATTCGGCGGTTAATGGATATATTTTGGCGGGTCTCTACACGTTTTATTTTTTGAATAAGGTGAAGAAAGGCGCCAATGATTATTTGTTTACCGGATGGTTGGATGGAACGATGATTGTTCAGTTTTTACTCATTCAGCTTTTTATTTTTTTGATGGGCACTTGGCGTTGAGTGGAGTGTCACAATCCTTAATTTCGATGAAAAATACTTTGGTTTTACTTTTAGTTCTGTTTTTAGCGCAAGCGACTTATGCACAATTACATCAGGACGTATATCCGGGAGAGCAAGGCAATACTTTGCTCGATGATTTGGAGAGTCATTATAAGCCGACGACGGTGTTGACCTATAAAGAAGCGCGCAATGAAATGTTTGGTGATATAGATAATGTTAACGATTCAATCTATGGCGTTTATACCGATAAGCCGATTTATCTCAACCATAATAGCTCTGACCCCAAAGGAGATGCGTATAGCAAGGGGTTCAATACGGAGCATACATTTCCCCAAAGCCAAGGGGCTACCGGCAATGCCAAAAGTGATATTCACCATTTATTTCCCACGCAAGTGGATGTCAATGGCGACCGGGGACACCTGCCTTTCTCGGAAATTAATGATAATTCGACAGACACTTGGTATTGGTTAGACTACGAAGGCTCATCTATTCCTACTGCTAATATCGATGAATATAGCGAGCTGAAAAAGGATGAGTATTTTGAGCCGCGGGAAGCCCACAAGGGTAATGTGGCACGGGCCATGATGTATTTTTATACCATGTATCATGATCAAGCCAACAGTAGTTATTTTCAGGGAATGATACCAACTCTATGTGCGTGGCATTATCAAGATGCGGTCGATCAGCGAGAGTGGGATCGGACTTGGGCCATTGCAGCCGTTCAAGGTAAGCCTAATCCTTTTGTTTTGGATTGTACCTTGGCGGAGCGTTCTTATTGTTCGGATTTGGGGTATCACTGCAATCCGGATGGCACAGACGATGCCCAAGCTTTGGTGCAGTTGTATGGTACTTATCCGAATCCTGCCCACCTTTCGGTAAAAATGAGATTTACCTTAGCGTCTGCTTGCGCAAAAGGCCAAATTACCGTGTTTGATATGATGGGTCAACTCATCGCCTTGCGTCCAATGAAAAATCTTGTCGCCGGCCCTAATGAACGAATCTTCGATACAAGTGCTTGGAAACCGGGCTTTTATCTTTATACGGTCCAGGTAGATGGGGGCTTGGCTAGTGGGAAATTGGTGGTTTATTGATTTTTTGGTCTTTGGTCTTTGGGGCGCGCCTGTGGCGCTTTTGGTCTTTGGCTTGTGTAGTGGTTTGTTTTTGGGCTTTATTGTTGGATGCTTGGGGGTTGAAAGTTGAAGAGGTTGAGACGT
>JALVCY010000493.1 GCA_027009605.1 Saprospiraceae bacterium | reverse complement strand
CTCAACAATCGATGTGCCTCAACTTTCAATGTCTTGCATTTTTCGGCCATAACCCTTAAATTCATTCAACGGTACAATTTTTGCTGCTTTTATTTAGTTTAGACGGCAGGAGTTTAGACTTATTTTTTGTGTAACGACTCATTACGAGTGCTTTAGAGACAAAATATTCGTGCTGAATAGTTACCTTTTTTTCAAGGAGAAAATTTGACCCCCTTGTAATTGATACCTAATAAATGAAAGAGCTAATTCATCATTATGGACGATTTGCCTTTCTTGTGTTGATTTTTGCGACTATCCTTCCCCCCAAAAACATAGCTCAAAAAGAAAAATACGAGAACATCATACCCAATCCCGGGTTTGAGCAGTACTCCATGTATCCTATAGGTTGGTTTTATACCGGCCGGCACTTTTCAAGAGTCCAGAAATATTGGTTTTCGGCAACGAATACATCTCCGGATGTCTATGGCCCCAAGGTCGTGGTGCCTCAACAATGGAAGGATAAGGGATTTGGCCAAATTCGCCCCATTCAGGGACAATCTTTTGTCGGAATAACTACCTATGGTTGCGAAAGCGAAAAACCACACTGTAAAGAATACATCGAAGCCAGACTCAAAGAGCCTTTGGTGCCCGGCCAAAATTATAGCCTTTCCCTGAATGTTGCTCAACTGACCAATAGCATGGCGGTCAATAATCTAGGCTTTGTCTTTTCGGAAGAGCGTGTTTTACATCGAAATGAAGATTGTATTTTTCTAAAGCCTACAGTGAATTTTTCAAAAACGATTCATTCTCCGGATAGGTGGATTAAGCTAAAAAGTGAGTTTGTCGCTAAAGATGCGGCTCAGTATATCGTCATCGGTAATTTTTATTCGGATGACCGGACTCGGGCGATTGCGCAAAAACTACCTTTTGGGTATTTTTATTTGGACAATATAGTCGTAAAAAAAGTGCCGCCTATCTTGCCGGTGCCGGTGGATAAAAATGACTTGCGGTTTGTTACCTTGAAGCCCAATAAGTTGATTGTTCTGCATAATATTTATTTTGAATTTGATAAGGCCGATTTGCATCCGCGCTCTGAGCGTGAGTTGCAGCAATTAGTAGCCATCATGAATAATGACCCCATGATGGAAATCGAAATCATTGGGCATACCGATGACATGGGCTCCGATGCATATAACATGCAGCTCTCCCGGATGCGTGCTTATTCGGTCAAAAAGTATCTGGTTGAAAACAATATCGCCGAATCCAGGTTGTTGATTTCGGGGAAAGGAGATACAGAGCCTTTGGCGACCAATGCCACAGAAGGCGGCCGCCAAAAAAATAGACGCATCGAGTTTAGGATACTAAAAATGAACCAAAATGCTCCCATTAAAATTTCAGGATCAGTTACTTCCGGAAGCGGGTTGTGACGAAGCCGGCCGGGGGTGTTTGGCCGGGCCGGTGGTCGCTGCGGCGGTGATATTGCCGGATGGTTTTGAACATCCACTGCTGAATGATTCCAAGCAACTAACAGAGCGTCAGCGTCTTATCTTAAAAGAATATATCGAAGCCAATGCACTGGCTTATCATGTTGGCTTTGTTTCTCACCAAAAAATCGACGAAATTAACATTCTTCAAGCATCCATTTTAGCGATGCATCGAGCGTTAGATGGATTACGAGTCCGCCCCAAGCATATAATTGTAGATGGCAATAAGTTTAATGCCTATTCCAATATCCCACACACTTGTGTCATCAAAGGAGATAGTCGGTATGCCTCCATTGCTGCGGCTTCTATTTTGGCTAAGACTTATCGAGATGCACAGATGGTGGCTGCCGCTCAAACTTATCCGGAATATGGTTGGCTGACCAACAAAGGCTATCCAACGAAAGCCCACAGGGAAGCCATCAAAAAGCATGGAGTTACCCCCATTCACCGGCTGAGTTTTAGGCTATTGCCTGCCGATAAAGGCCGCTAATCTCGGAGTGTAGCGTCGTATCGATAGGAATCGATAGGTGAGAGCTAAGAAGAGCATTCTGAAAAACCTGTCGTCCGTCAAATCAGCAATCCTGCTTTTAATTTTTGTAACTATTTAGGCACCCACTATTTTGGTCAAAAAATGCCCTTTTTGCGCCTGTTTTTGCTAAAATTTTCTCACGTAGGGACGCACGGCCGTGCGTCCCTACGTCAACATACACAAAAATGCTTATTTTTTGCCTTAAAATAGGAGCACCTAAACAGTTACTTATTTTTTATACAAGCAGTTCCAATTGAAATAATCACTCCTTACCTATCGGCTTAAAGCAAGCGGACGG
>JALVCY010000492.1 GCA_027009605.1 Saprospiraceae bacterium | reverse complement strand
TCCACCCGGATGCGGGGAGTGAAGCAGTTCCAAACTCCGTATCGTAAACCCATCCATCCAAACATAATTATCGGGCATAATCCGATTAATCCGATTGATATGGTCAATTCGTGTATTTTCGGTGGAACTCAGATAATGGAGCGCTGCGCCGGCGGCCATCTTGGCCAATTTTAGCTCTTCGATACCAAAACCTTTGAGATTTTTGGTATTAAAATGGCGGAGCAATTGCTCTTCGGTATAGTCTTCGGTAAACACCCATTCATCCAATCCAAAGGCAAAAATTTCTCCGGAATAGTTCTTTTCAAATTCTTTTTTACGGCCTTTCGGCAAAATGACTTCAGCGGGTCGAAAGCTGGTGAGTATCTTATGGACATAGGCTTCGGAGCCTTCGGTGACCAAAAATTCACCGGTAGAAATATCAATAAAAGCGACTCCGGCTTGGCGTTTTTTGCCGTAAAACAGGGTGGCGAAGTAGTTGTTTTTGTTGTGGTCTAGGAGTTGGTCATCGGACGTAATGCCGGGGGTAATGACTTCGGTGACGCCCCTTTTGACGATTTTCTTTTCTTTGGAAGGTTTTTCTAATTGCTCGCAGATGGCCACGCGATAGCCGGCTTTGACCAATTTAGGTAGGTACAACTTCACGGAATGGTGCGGAAACCCGGCCAATTCGATGTCCACGCCCCCATTATTACGAGCGGTCAGGACAATACCCAACACCTGTGAAGTTTTCACGGCATCTTCTCCAAAGGTTTCATAGAAATCTCCGATACGAAACAGCAAAATAGCATCAGGGTATTTTTGTTTGACCTGAAAATACTGTTGCATTAAAGGAGTAATCTTGCCGGTTACTTTGGATTTTACGCTTTTTGCCACGGTTGTCAGTTTTGAATAGTTTGGTCGGCAAAGGTAGTTAATTTTTGGTAGAATTAGGGTATAATTTGCCTTTGAATGCTCTACCACCTAAATTTTTCCAACCCAATGCAACCAAATAAAACAACCACCATCTTTATAAAAAAGCGACTATTCAGCAGGAGTTCTGTTGGCAAAAAACAGCCATACTGCGTAGTTATCAAAAATAAAGAAAAATGAAAACGAGTAAAGCAATCCTTCTAGTAGCCCTACTTTTCACCCTATCCGGTATTTATGCCAACACACAGACTATTGCGATTCAAGCATTCAAGAGCCTTGAAATTTCAGGCTACTTGAACGTTACCTTAGTTCAAAGTACCACCAACAAGCTGTCCATTAAAGCTTCAAAAAACCTTCAAAAAAGCATTAAAATAACAGAAACCAACGGAAATCTTTGTATCACCCAAGACCACAAAGCCTATAGACGTATTGCTATCACCATTACATTTACGAGCCTTTCGGAAATCGACTCCAAAATAGATGGAAAACTTTTTACGGCAGGGATTATCAAAGTACAAGACCTTTCTCTTAACATTGCAAACAATGGAAAAACAAAGCTCAATCTTGCGGCTAATTCCTTAGAAGCAGATTTTCGTGGCAAGGAAAACATCTACCTTTCAGGTGCTGCCAAAAAGGTAAATTTCAACACGAAAGTTATTGGATTATTAGATGCATCCACTTTTATCATTGACACCCTAAACGTCAATAATTCCGGAAAAGGGGACGTCAGAGTATTTGTAACTGATTATGTCTCTGCCAATCATATTGGAGATGGGACACTAAGTATTGACGGTCGCCCTGACATTGACTATTGTCCTTTATCCATTAGTTACCGAAAGGAATAATTATTTTGTAACTATTCAGCACAAATCACTTTTTCAAAAATTGGTTCTTTCCCGACTCCAAAACCCCTATTGAATGCTCATTGCCTTACCATTTTGGTCTAAAAAGAAGGTAATTGTTTAGATGCCCCGATTTTTAGATAGAAAATAGGCATTTTGGGGGATGTAAAACCCAGTAAAAATCCAAATCGTCTCAACTAGCGCAGCGAATCAACCAGCGAAGCTTGCGAGCGATTCAACTTCTTCAACTTTCTCAACTAAAAAACCAAACAGAATCCCAAATATCCAAGAATGGAGTAAAAATCCCCACAAGAGCCCAAATCATCTCAACCTGCGAAGCTCTCAACCACGAAGTCCGAAGGACGAGTTCTCAACCTAGAGAGCCGAAGGCGAACGTCTCAACTTCTTCAACTAGCGAAGCTTGCGAGCGATTCAACTTCTTCAACTTTCTCAACTAAAAAACCAAACAGAATCCCAAATATCCAAGAATGGAGTAAAAATCCCCACAAGAGCCCAAATCATCTCAACCTGCGAAGCTCT
>JALVCY010000491.1 GCA_027009605.1 Saprospiraceae bacterium | reverse complement strand
GACTTCGTGGTTGAGAGCTTCGCAGGTTGAGACGGTTTGGGTTTTTGATTGGGATTTTACTCATTATATGATATTTGGGATTCTGTTTGGGTTTTAGTTGAGGAAGTTGAATCGCTGCGCTAGTTGAAGAAGTTGAGATGCTTGCTAAGGCTAGTTGAGAAGGGGTTAGGTTGCTAGAGCTGAAAGAGAGTATAATAAAAAAGCCCTACTCATAGTGAGTAGAGCTTTTTGATGGGTTTGTGGTGATGATTACATATTTTTGATAATTTCATCACCGAATTCAGAACACTTTAATAAAGTAGCGTTTTTCATAAGACGCTCGAAGTCGTAGGTGACCCGCTTAGAACGGATGGCTCTGGTGACTCCTTTCTTGATTTTCTTGGCGGCTTTTGTCCAACCCATGTATTCAAACATCATCATTCCCGAAAGGATGACCGAACTTGGATTCACTTTGTCCATGCCGGCATATTTAGGTGCGGTGCCGTGGGTGGCTTCAAAGATGGCGACTCCTGTTTCGTAGTTGATATTGGCACCCGGAGCGATACCGATACCGCCTACTTGAGCGGCTAAAGCGTCAGAAATATAGTCCCCGTTTAGGTTCAAAGTGGCAATGACTGAATACTCTCTAGGGCGTGTCAAAATCTGCTGCAAGAAAGCGTCCGCAATGACATCTTTGATTAAGATGGCTCCATTCGCGATGGCTTCGTCTTGTGCTTTGTTGGCGGCATCTTTGCCTTTGTCGGCGGCGATGCGGTCGTATTGAGCCCAAGTGAATACCTTGTCTCCGAATTCTTTTTCCGCAAGGGCGTAACCCCAAGATTTGAAGGCACCTTCCGTAAATTTCATGATGTTGCCTTTGTGGACCAAAGTCACAGATGGACGCTTGTCCTTGATGGCAAATTCAATGGCCGAACGTACCAAACGCTCTGTTCCTTCCTTAGAAACAGGCTTGACACCCAACGACACCGTATTGGGAAAACGGATACCCGTCACGCCCATTTCGTCGATTAAAAAGCTTTTAAGTTTATCTACTTCCGGGGTGCCGTCCATGAACTCGATACCTGCATAGATGTCTTCGGTATTTTCCCGGTAGATGACCATATTGATGGCTCTAGGGTCTTTGACCGGAGACGGTACACCGCTAAAATATTCTACCGGACGGACGCAAGCGAACAAGTCCAATTTTTGCCGCAAGGCCACATTCAATGAGCGGAATCCCCCACCAATCGGCGTGGTTAAAGGCCCTTTGATGGCTACATAATGCTCTCTGATATCATCCAAAGTCGCTTGCGGAAGCCATTCTCCTGTTTTCTTGTGGGCTTTGTCACCTGCATAGACTTCTTTCCAATGGATTTTGCGTTTGCCTGCATATCCTTTCTCCACGGCTGCATCCAACACTCGGCGTGCTGCCGCCCAAATATCCGGCCCAATGCCGTCGCCTTCAATAAATGGAATGATGGGATCGCTGGGAATTCTAAGCTTTCCGCGACTCATTCTGATTTTTGTACCGCTCATATTGCAATTATTTTTTTATTTTTAGAGTTATTATCACTCAAAAAACGGGTGAAATGGTTAATATTAGCCGCAAATATACTATATTTAACCCTTAAAACAGAAGTTATGAGCAAAATTAAAGGTCTTTTCTACCTGATTGTCGTCATTTTGTGGACTGACTGTAGTACGCCCAAGCCGGTTTCGGACGCAGTGACTTGCGATACGCAGGGGACGATTGTGGATATGACGGGATTGGACGGGTGCAAATGGATGTTGGTAACCGATGCGGGGATGAAGTTGCTTCCGCAAAAATGGCCCGACCATTTTGAACCAAAAGACAAATTAACGGTTAAATTTCATTTTACGGAAGTGAAGGATGCGGCCTCTATTTGTATGGCGGAAGACAAGATTGTGACGGTGGATTGTATCGAGCCCCTTGCGGGAAAACCGGCCAAGCCCACTTGCTATAATACGGTCAAGCCCATGGAAGTCCAATGGATGCGCATCGCCATGGCCAAAAATGGCACCAAGGTCATCGAAAAGTATAATTATCTTGACAAATACGCCTATTTGTTTAAGGGAGTCAATTTGGATAATGATTTGTATGATTGTCAAGGCACGTTATTGTGTTCGTACCGGGAAATTGAGCAGAATGCCTGTAGTGAGCAGTTAGTAGGATTAGGAAACGGCATCATAATATGGCGCACCCCGTAGGGGCGAACCTGTAGGGGCGAACCTGTAGGGGCGAACCTTGTGTTCGCCCAGCCCCAAAAAAACGCCCAGCCATCCCCCCAAAAAAAA
>JALVCY010000490.1 GCA_027009605.1 Saprospiraceae bacterium | reverse complement strand
GTCAATCAAGATAAAACGCGGGATGCTACGGATATTAAAAGCTTCTGTAAAATCAGACTTCCAAGACTTATCCGCAAATAATTGGACACCGCCCATCTCCTTCTCTTTAATCATTTTTTGCCAAGCACCGTGGTCTTCTTTTTTGTCCACGGAAATACTTACGAAGGCGATATTCTTATCATGATACTTTTCTTCCAGTTTTTTCAGATGGGGAATTTCTGCCTTGCAAGGCCCGCACCAAGTCGCCCATACGTCGATATAGACATATTTGCCTTTTAGGTCAGAAAGCGAAGTGGTGCCCCCGTTATAGTTTTCATACTTATCAAATGGCGGAGCAGGCTTGCCGACTAATTTGGCATTGGCTTCACGAGTTTTTTTCACTTCTCCGTAGTACTCTTTCATTTGAGATTGAGCGTTTTGGAGACCTGCTTTTTCAATGGCGACCAACTCCGGATCCAAGTCCTTGGCTTTTTCCAAGAAAGCCATTTTTTTGGTAGCGATTTTATCCAGCTCCGCATCAAAATCAGCTTCGTCTTTGTCAAATAAATCAGAAGTAATCAAATTCTCGTTAAAAAGCATTTTTTGAGCAAGGAAATTATTGTTTTCTGCTCCTTTGCCGGTGTATTTTAGACTTTCGTCAAATTCATCCGTATTTAGCGTAAGATGCAAATCATAGCCATTTTTCAGAAAAACATCTGTCACTTCATTGCCATCGCTAAAGGTAAAGACTTTGCCTTTGACTCCGACATGTACGGTATCAGAGAAGGTGCCGTCTTCATTGATATGAATCTCTTTTTGATACCCTTCGGCTCGAAGGCTTCCATTTTTGCCTAAATGGTTGGTTATTTTGCCTGAAATCGTTGCATAGTCTTTAGCAACTTCATTCTGGCAGGCCAAAAGAAAAAGAGCTAAAACCGGTAAAAGAAAACTGAGCTTTTTCATGACTGTTGTTTTTTTTTGTGAAAACAAATGTAGTAAAAAAGACCGTAACAATTCAGCATGGATGCTTTTGAGATAGAAAAGAGCTTTTTTTTGCTAAAAAAATAGGCAAAATGCAGCGAAAAAAAAGACTTTTTTATCCAAAATGATTTGTGCTGAGTAGTTACAGAAGCACAACTCCCCAAAAAAAGGTATATTCGCAACATTCACAGCCTAAAAAAGACATCATGACCACCCATTATTTACAAAGTGTAAAAAAACAGTTCCGCTATTACAAATCCTTGGGGGAACGTAGTTTTTGCCAAACTGGGGACAAGGATTTATTTTGGCAAGCTCATCCGGATAGCAATTCCATAGCGATTATTGTGCATCACCTTTCGGGAAACATGCTGTCCCGCTGGACTAATTTCCTGACTGAAGACGGGGAAAAAGAGTGGAGACAAAGGGACTTAGAATTTGAAGATGTGATCCATTCGAGAGCGGAATTGCTCAAAAAATGGAAAGAAGGCTGGGACTGCTTATTTCAAGCCTTGGAAACCATCAATGAAGATAATTTCAACCAAGAGATTCTTATCCGAAACCAACCCCATTCTGTAGTGGAAGCCATCAACCGACAACTGGCTCACTATGCCTACCACATCGGAGAGATCGTATTTATCAGCAAGATGCGCAAAGGAAAAGATTGGGTCAGCCTAACCATTCCGAAAGGACAATCTGCTGCTTTTAATGCAGATAAATTTTCTACGTGAAGCATCATAAACTCTAATAAATAATTATCTTTAACCCTAGGAGAAAACCCCAATCATCCGTACTATATGCACAGACTAAAATTCAATTTATGAAAAATACTCTTTTCGCTTTCCTTCTACTTTCGTCCTTTTTTGCGCAAGCTCAAAACTACTATGTAGCGACAAACGGAAATGATGCCAACAATGGCTCCGAAGCATCCCCATGGCTGACCATCCAATATGGCGTCAATCAATTAAGCCCAGGCGATATTCTCAACATCAAAGCTGGGACTTACTATGAAAAAATTGATATTGACGTAAGTGGCACATCCACCCAAAAAATCACCATCAAAAACTTCCAAAATGACGAAGTCATCATAAGTGGGGCACAATCAGACAACAATAGTTCTATTATTTGGACAGATAATGCATACTTGCGCATCGAAGGCCTTCACATTACCGACAACCAAAAAAACGATGCGGCAGGGATTGCCCTACAAGGTACTGCACATCACATTGAAGTCATCAACAACAAAGTCTCCAAAATCAACTTTTCATCAGACCCCAATGCGGCGGTCACCAGCACCACCAATGCCGTACCCGTTAGCGCATTAGGCGACGCAGCGCCCGAAGCA
>JALVCY010000489.1 GCA_027009605.1 Saprospiraceae bacterium | reverse complement strand
ATGCTTGGGGTTTGAAAGTTGAAGAAGTTGATTCGCTCGCAAGCTTCGCTAGTTGATTCGCTTCGCTAGTTGAGAGATATGGATTTTTGATTGGGATTTACTTCATTCTTGGATATTTGGGCTTCTGTTTGGTTTTTAGTTGAAGAAGTTGATTCGCTTGTCCTTCGGACTTCGCTAGTTGAAGAAGTTGATTCGCTCGCAAGCTTCGCTAGTTGATTCGCTTCGCTAGTTTTAGCAGATTTTTATTATTTTTTAGTGAATTTGGAGTGCCTTATGGTTTTAAATAAAATAGAAGGATTTTATCTCCAATCACTAGGAACTTTTAAGGGTAAATGCCGTAGCAATAGGCATAAAATAGACTGACCATGAGAAAACTTACGCTTCTTGCCATGGTGCTATCTGTTGTATGTCTTGCCAAAGCTCAGGATGGCTTGCGTGCAGATATCACTGAATTTCAGGCTCGATTGAATGAACAATTCAAAAATCCCAGCCGATCTCCTTTGGATGTGGATTCTTTTAAGGAATTTACAGGATTGTCTTTTTTCCCTATACATGCCAAATACCGGGTGACGGCCTTTTTAGAACGTACACCGGAAACACCCATCGTCCAATTGGGTACCAATACCATCCGCAAGCCTTTGTACCATTCCTACGGCATTGCTCATTTTGAGCTGGAGGGAAAGGCCTGCGCTTTGCGGATATTCCAAAAACATAGTTCGGAAAACCAAGCCGAAGTACTTTTCTTGCCTTTCGGGGATTTGACTAATGGCATCGAAACTTATGCGGGAGGCCGATACCTTGACTTGGATATTCCGAAAGGAGATAGCATCGTGATTGATTTTAATAAAGCTTACCATCCATTCTGTGCCTATAATCACCGGTATTCTTGTGTTCTGGTGCCGAAAGAGAATCGCCTGAATTGTAAAATCTTGGCGGGCGTTATGCTGGAAGATGGCTGGGCTATGATGCATTTAAAGGATTTGAGATTTGAAGCGCGATTTCCGGAGCAACCGACGGTTTTTCGAGACACGAGTCAAGGTGCAAAACAGGCGGACATTCAGCGTTTTAGGTATGTGAGCGATTTTGCAGAATACCGGAATTTTTTGTTTGAAGTGGAAGTCCGGCATTATCGGGGAAGTACCTGCCCCCAAATAGCAGGAGAAGAGTATAATAGTTGTTTTAGTGACATCCTTACGGAAAAATTGGAAGAGACCGGTGGCCGGTTAGTCCAAGTCCGCCATAGCTATGAGGATGGGTTTGATACCTTTGATTTTGAGATTTCTGCGCAAGGCAAGGCATTTAGCCGGTATCGTGTGATTTTGGTGAGAAATCTTGCCTACATCGCCAATGTGTTGACCATGAATGAAACCGCTAATAACCGGAATCTGGTCAAATTCTTTGATTCTTTTCGGATCTTATGATGGTGGTTTGACTTTTTTTGTTGGATTGGGCGAACATATTCCGATAGTAGTCGGAACGCCCCGATGTTAGTCCAAAATGGTCAACAAATCTTCCGGTGGACGCCCCAAGGCTGCTTTTTCCTTTGTTACCAAAATGGGTCTTTCGATAAGTTTGGGATATTGAACCATGGCTTGAATCCACTCTTTATCAGACAAGTCTTTCCCCTTAAAGTTTTCTTTGAATATTTTTTCATTTCTGCGGAGCAAGTCGTAAGGTTTGATACCTAATTTTTTAATGATTGCTGTCAGTTCTTTTTCCGTTGGTGGCGTATTGAGATAAAGGACTATTTCCGGCGACTGTCCGGCTTTTTCCAAGAGTTGAAGCCCTTGACGGCTTTTGCTGCATCGTGGATTGTGGTAATATTTCATGGTTGGGTGTTTGTTTAAAAGAATGTTGAGTCTGCTCCATCATCCGTTACCTACAACAGCCAAGGCGAAGAATAGTTGAAAAACACCCACTTTTAGCGTGCTCAACGAGCCATTGGATTCGGATGCTTAGCGTCAGCTGCAAAAGCCTACAAAAAAATACAGCCGGATGGAAAGAATTGCTTACCTTTAGCCCGAGTAAACTATTTGTGGGCAATCCCCACCAAACTAAACTAAAAATTATGCCTCAAGTATTTCTGTTTCTAATTATTGCTGCAGTGCTCGTCGTATCGCAGGGTATTTTTGTTGTGAAGCAGCAGACCGTTGCCATTATTGAGCGTTTTGGAAAATTTGTTGATTTTCGGCGACCCGGATTGAATTTTAAGGTGCCATTTGTGGATAAGGTCGTGGCCAAGGTGAATCTTCGTGTTCAGCAATTGGATGTCCAAGTGGAGACCAAGACCAAAGACGATGTATTTGTCCATCTGAAAGTATCGGTACAGTTTCGGGTGATTCCGGACGGCGTCTATGATGCTTATTATAAGTTGGATAACCCTTACGAGCAGATTAATTCTTATATTTTTGATACTGTCCGTGCTGAAGTACCCAAAATGCGCTTAGATGATGTCTTTGAGCGCAAAGATGATATTGCCCACGCCATTCAAGATGAATTGGGCGAAGCGATGGGCGAATACGGCTACAAAATTGTCAAAGCTCTTGTCACAGATATTGACCCGGCCGCTGAAGTAAAAACCGCCATGAATCGGATTAATGCCGCCGAAAGAATCAAAGTCGCCGCCGAATACGAAGGGGAAGCAGAGCGTATCCGGATTGTGGCCAAGGCGACAGCCGAAGCGGAAAGCAAGCGCCTACAAGGGCAAGGTATCGCCGACCAAAGACGGGAAATTGCTCGCGGTATCGAAGACTCCGTCGAAAGCTTGAATAAAGTGGGTATCAACTCCCAAGAAGCTTCGGCTCTGATTGTGGTCACACAGCACTACGATACCTTGCAATCTATTGGGGAACATACCGGCAGCAATTTGATTTTATTACCGAATTCGCCGACTTCCGCCAATGATATGTTGACCAATATGCTCGCTTCCTTTACGGCTTCCGCCCAAATAGGAGAGATGAATAAACAAAAACAAATAAGAAACGATGCTGATAAGGAAGGATAAGGAGACAGTTAAACCTTTTTCCCCTTCATCGCTTCCAAGATGGTCTTGTCCATCGCCCGGTGGGCTAAGGGGGAAGAAAATTCATTGAGGGCTTGGATTTGGGTATTGATGAGGTCTTTGTCCGTGGATTGGATGGCCTTTTGCAGTTCTTTTTTGTGTGTTAGGAGCTGTTCGACTTCGTGTTTCGACAGGAGGGCTATGTTTTGGTTGATGAACTTGTCGGTGGCGTACAAGATGTGGTTGGCTTCGTTGCGTGCTTCCAAGAGCGCCTTGACTTGCATGTCTTCTTTGGCATTTCTTACGGAGTCGATGAGCATTTTGCCCATATCTTCTTCGGAGATGCCGTATTGAGAGCGGATGGTGACGGTTTGTTCGACGCCGGAACGTTTTTCTCGGGCACGGACATTGAGCACACCGTCGGCATCGATGATGAATCCTATTTCGATTTTGGGAAGCCCCGCCGGCATAGGAGGAATACCGGAAAGGATGAATTCTCCTAATTTTCGGTTGTCTCTGACCAATTGTCTTTCGCCTTGATAGATGGCTACTTTGAGTTTGGTTTGACCATCGACGGAAGTGGTGTATTCTCGTCCGACTTTGGCGGGAATTTTAGAGTTTCGGGGCAGGATGACGTCCATCAATCCACCCACGGTTTCAATCCCCAAGGAAAGCGGGGTAATGTCTAAAAGTAAGGCATCTTTATTATTTCCCGCAAGGATATCCGCTTGGATGGCCGCACCTAGGGCGACGGTTTCATCCGGATTGATATAATCTTTGAGAAGGGAGTCAGCGGTTTTCCGGTCAGCGGCATGAAAGAAGTCATTGACGGCTTGTTTGACGGCGGGTATTCTGGTAGAGCCGCCGACGAGGACGATGGCTTCGATGTCTTGGGGCTCTAGTTTGGCATCTTTCAAGGCGTTGCCGCAAAGTTGGATGGTTTTTTGGACTAGATGTTGGGTGAGCTCATTAAATTGCTTGCGCGAAATACGGAGTTGATGCCCGCTAATCTCTTGCGAGAAAAAGTCATTTTCCGAAAGGACTTTTTTTGTTTTTTCTGCCGCAAGGCGAATGGCTTGTCCAAAAGATTTGTCCGCTACCAAGTCCGTTTCCGAAATCATTTTTTGCGCAAGCCAATAATCAATAATGGCACGGTCAAAGTCGTCTCCACCCAAAAATGTATCTCCATTGGTACTCAATACTTCATAAATCCCGGAGCCAATTTCCAAAATACTGATGTCAAATGTCCCCCCACCTAAATCATAAACAGCCACTTTTTTGGGCGCTTCCTGCTCCGCATCTTCCGGGGACTCGACACCAAAGCCATAGACCAAACTCGCAGCCGTCGGTTCGTTGATAATCCGGAGCACATCCAAGCCCGCCAGCTTGCCTGCATCGCGCGTGGCTTGCCGCTGCGTGTCATTAAAATAGGCGGGAACGGTGATGACAACTTTAGAAATCTCCGTTTGGAGTACGGTTTCTGCCCGCTCCTTTAACTCCTTGAGTATCAAAGCAGAAAGCTCAATGGGAGAGTAAAATTTGTCCTTCACCCGAATTTTTACCAAGCTTTCGGTATCGTCATCAATGATTTGGTAGCCCAAGATATTCTTGAAAGATTGGACATCGCCAAAGGCCTTTCCCATCAACCGTTTGACAGAGAAAATCGTGTTTTTAGGGTCTTCGATTAAGTATTTCTTGGCCTCATTACCGACCGTGACGTCCCCGTTTTCTGCAAAGTGAATGATGGAGGGTACGAGAGCAGTGCCTTGTATAGGGTCTTTGATGATTTGGGGTTGATCGCCGTTCATGTAAGCGACAAGACTATTGGTCGTGCCCAAATCAATGCCGACAATCATTTCACTATTTTGGGCAATTTTGCCCTCCTGCATGTTAATGGGTATGATGGCCATGGCGTGTTTTTATTTGTTGTAAAGAAACATTTTGATGCTGTAAAAATAGCTGGCAACAATCACCAAAAGAATGGCTACTTCGGCAATCAACGACTTAAAATAACCGGATTCATGAGCGTATTCTGCCATATTGTTGAAGGTGTTGCGGGTAAACCACGCCAAAAAAATAATCGGTACCAACATCACCACAATATTCAATACGGCAATCAATAAAATATCAAACCGCTTTTTCTCCCGGGCTTCTTTATGAAAATATTGCTTCGTGGAGGCATAGGCAAAGTAAAGAATGATAATCCCCACAATCGTGAAAATGTCCGTGGGAATACGCCCGCCACTGATGGATTCAGCATTGGCCGGATTGTACATGGACGCTAGGCCTAATCCCGTAACCATCAAGCCATATATCCAAATGGCAGCGTAAGGAATCCATTTCATTTTTTTTGTGTTTGGTGAGTTTTCTGGTGGTGAAACAGCTTGGGCGGGGGTTTGTTTAGTTTTTTTGGGGGCTTTGGTCTTTGGGGCGCGCCGGTGGCGCTTTTGGTCTTTGGCTTGGGTAGTGGTTTGTTTTTGGTTTTGGTGGGGTTTTTTACTTTTGTGGTTGAGGAGGTTGAGATGGTCGCCTTCGGCTCCCTAGGTTGAGAACTCGTCCCGATTACTATCGTGGATTCGGACTTCGTGGTTGAGAGCTTCGCAGGTTGAGATGATTTGGTTTTTTGTTTGGGATTTTACTCATTATATGATATTTGGGATTCTGTTTGGGTTTTTAGTTGAAGAAGTTGATTCGCTGCGCTAGTTGATTCGCTTCGCTAGTTGAAAGATATGGGTTTTTGTTTGGGATTTTACTTTGTCATTGATATTGGGATTCTGTATTTGATATAGTTGTAAGATTTTTTAGCCGCCTAGCCGTTACACCGTTATACCGTTATACCGTTATACCATTACACCGTTACACCGTTAATCATTTTCCTACGAGGGTGACATCACCGCTAAATTGGATGACAACATTGTCGAGATACCGGATTTTGGCGACCCAAATATAGACGTCCGGATTCATTTTTTTGCCTTTGTAATATCCGTTCCAGCCGGCGGAAGGGTCGTTGAGGGGGACGTGTTGTCTGCGATAGATTAGGTCTCCCCAGCGGTCAAAAATCATGAGCTCATCTACGTCTATGGCGATGCCGGTACTGAATAGATTAAACCAGTCATTGTGGCCGTCCCCGTTGGGAGAAAAGGCATTGGGTGCCCAAAAAGGACGGATGATATTTACGGTGAAGTGCATGTCGTCTTCGGCAGTACAACCGTTTTCGTTGGTGACTTGTATGGTGTAGTCAGTGCTTTCAAAAGGCCTGGCTATAGGCGCCAAACAAGTGTCACATCGCAGCCATTCGAGATGACCAAGCCACTGAATATCAACAGGGTCTGCCGGCGTGTAAAAGGCCGGAATAATACTTGAATCTCCTAAAGTGAGCTCAATGTCCGGCCCGGCAGTGACAAATAATGGAGGCGGATCCACTAGACTAACTTCCGTAGAATCTCTGCATCCCTTGATGTCTTGAATGTACAGCACGTAATCGCCTTGCGGCAAATTGGGGAATTGGGGATTCGGACTGAAGTGGATGCCGTCCAAGCTATAAGAATATTGCGGATGCCCGGCAATGCCTTGTCCGAAAATTATGCCCGTACTGTCTCCGGCGCATAAATTGTCCGTGGGGTCGGCAGTGACGTCTATGTCCGGAAAGTCTTCACAACAAGATTCGACATAAAAGTCAACAATCTTAGTCACCCGGCAGCCTTCTTCGTTTTCTATGGTCAAGGCCGCAATCTTGTCTCCAAATGATTCATAGACGACTTGGTGGGGGCCGGTAGTACTGGCCGAGACGGGATTGGCGCCGGCTCCAAAATTCCAATTCCAAGAGACAATATTGCCGGCATCGGAATAGGAACTATCTGTAAAGGTAATCGTCTTGTCACATTCAAAGTCAGCCACAGCATCTACCGCAAAATCGACTTTAGGCCCCAAAAAAGTACCCGTACCCCCAAAATCTATCGAAAAACCTAATCCGGATTGGGAAAAATTATTGACTACGAGGACATAGCTTTCTCCTGAAACCATGTTGAGGGCAGCGACAAAGTTGTCCGAATTATTATCACAACCGGGGGCTTCACTGAGGTCGGTAGAGCCGGTACTGAGTCCGGTCGGGCCGTTACAAATGGCCCAAGAGCTGTAAGGTGTACCTTGGTTGGCGCCCGAAGCACAGCATCGCACGATTTCTTTGTGTTCGCAGTCATCCAGCCCGCCGGGTAGTTTGTAAACAGCAAAATCAATATCATCGGTGGGTTTGCTCGGGTCGTTATTGTTGGGGGTAATGACAAAGGTCAAAGTTCCGGATTTGTCGCAAGTCCACTTGTACCAAGAAGAGGCAAACTCTTCGGCAATACAAGAGTTTTTGTCCACTTCGTTTTTGTCTTGCCCAATCCCTACCAAGCTTTCTACCTGAAAACTGGTCTTGTCGCAGAGGATGACCCCATCCTTACAGTCGGGTTGGGTCTTCGGGATGGGAATAAAATCATTGATGCAAATCTGAAAACTACCCGTTTGGTCCTGAAATCCGTCCACCATCAAATAGTAAGTCTGACCAATGACTAAGTCGGCTACAATTAATTCGGCAACGCCTTGTCCCGAGCTGACGCTGGTACATCCTGTTTGCGTCAAATTGCCACAAGTACCGGAATAGACTCCGATTTGTGGATTGTCCAACGTCCCGCTGCCGGCAGATCCGGTGATGCGGATATTGACCGCCGGTTCTAATGGGACAAATGAAAACCATACGGCATTTTTGTAAGTAAACAGGCAGGTGCTGTTGGGCTTGTCGGTATCTTCTTCGGCGTTGACATTGGTAAATTCTGCCGGTTCGGAGCAATAGTTGTCAACACTCAAAATAGGGGTGGCATATTGACAAACGTCATTGGGGACTTGCGCCCAAATAACAGATGATACCAAAAACATAAAAATACCGAGTAGGGTATATTTCATAATTGTTGTGAGTTTTAGCTGTATGCCTTGCGAACCGGATCGCTCGTCTCTGCTCTCCAATACTTTCACTCATCCAAAAGGTCGTTGACGGAATGGATGGTTATGTCTTGTTTTGTACATTAATTTGGAACATGAGAGAGTCCACCAAAGAACGCTGAAAAATGCGAAACTAACCGAAAAAAATGATGTTTTAACAAAATTTTATGATTAATTTTTTGTGGTTCTTTCTGATAGAAGCCCAAGTTGTTTGGGTTAATAGGTTGATAGTCAACTGGTTGTGGCTTATTATATGCAAAGTCAGCTATTCTCCGGGTGGAAATAGAATTATGTAGAAGCCTTACCACTAAGACCGCATTGTAGGGATGAATGAGCATTCCTCTCTACTTAGTGTAAAACTAAGTGCTCTAAGTGGTAAGCCTCCTATACAAAAAGGGTGTTTTGATACTGCACTATACAATCAAATCGCATTCATATTTCTCCGTCTCGCCATCCAATACCGGTGCTCTGTTTTTGTGGAACTCCTGGTGGATAGGTAGTTCTTCATATTTTTCTCTGGCTTCTTTGCTTTCCCAATACTCCAAAAGCCAATAACGATGCGGATGGGTACGGTCTTTCAGAATATGGTAGTGGTCTAAACCATGAGGCTTGGCGTCCATATTCTCTTCAAATTTTTGCATCTCGATGAAGGTGATGTCAGCTCCTTCTTGAATATTAAATAAGGCAACGTGTACGTACATATCAGGCGTTTTAGGTTAATGGAAATAGTTTTGTCACTTTCAAAGGTACGGTGTTATTGGGTTGAGATGTTGGAGCATTGGTCAAATAGGGGAGTGATTTTTGTCAATTTTTTTTGGTCTTTGGTCTTTGGGGCGCAGCAAGCTGCTTTTGGTCTTTGGCTTCGGTAGTGGTTGGCTTTTGACTTCTTCATTCTTAAATCTTAAATCTTCATTCTTCATTCTGTCTTTTTTTGGGTTGAGCA
>JALVCY010000488.1 GCA_027009605.1 Saprospiraceae bacterium | reverse complement strand
ATTCGCTTGTCCTTCGGACTGTGCTAGTTGATTCGCTTGTCCTTTGGACTGCGCTAGTTGATTCGCTTGTCCTTCGGACTGCGCTAGTTGATTCGCTTGTCCTTCGGACTGCGCTAGTTGATTTGCTTGTCCTTTGGACTGCGCTAGTTGATATCAAGGCGCAACAACAAAAGATTATTTAAGTGGTTTTACAAGAAAAAAGAAGATGAATAAGCAAATCCTACAGAGTAAAGCGGTGATTCGATTTCAAGATTGTGACCCGTTTCGGCATCTAAATAATGCCCGTTATGTGGACTATATGCTGAATGGTCGGGAAGATCAAGTTTTGCAAGCGTATGGGCTGAGTATTTATGATTTGGCGATAAAAAAACAGTTGGGCTGGGTGGTGAGTACGAGTCAAATCGCTTTTTTTCGTCCGGCGTTGCCGTTTGAGCGGGTGGTTTTGGAGTCGCAGTCCTTTGAATTTTCTCAGTATAATCTGAAGGTGGAGATGCGGATGTTTGATGCTGAACGCCAAAAATTAAAGGCTTTTATGTGGATGGACTTTGTGTTTATCGACTTAAAAACCGGGCGGGTGACACCCCATACAGAAGAATTGATGTCTTTATTTGAAACGGCTTGTCTGGAATTGAAAGAACCGGACTTTGAAAGCCGGCGGTTGGCGTTGAAGTAAGTAAGTTTCGGTACATCGGTATAGCGGTCAGAGCGGTAGTCAAATTTCGGGGTTTGGTAGAACTACTTGTTAGAAAGACTTAAAAAAGTCAATCTAAAATACCATAGACAAATGCAGGGCATAGGAATGATCCGAAAATTGGGGCAAAACCACCAGATTCTTTTTCTTCCTGAATGGATTCCAATTTTTCAAAGGCTGAAAGTGATAGATTATTTTTGCCGAAAGGATACCGATACCGGCACCGGCCATGACATCAGACAGCCAATGCCGATTATTGAGAATCCTTAAAGTTCCTGTGGTCGTGGCAAAGCCAAAGCCGCTATAGGCCAAAACGGGGCCGGTTGCCCTAAATTCTTCGTACAAAACAGTCGCATTGGCAAAAGCAAAAGAAGTGTGCCCGGACGGGAAGGAATGGTGATTTCCATTGGGGCGGGTTTTATTGATGGCATATTTTAGAACGGTCACAATGGTTTGATTGAGTACATCGGTCATCAAGAGATTCTTGCTTTGGTCAAACCAATGATTTTGAGCCCTAATACCCACTAAATCAGCAAGATACATTTCTGCAATCGGGGCGGCTTGTAAGTAATTGTCTATCGGGAAATGGTCATTGCCGCCTATTTTTTGGAGGACTTGGTCTCTAAGTTTGAGTTCTACTTGGGAGCCGGAGAGCGCACTTCCTGCCAAGATTAGGGTGGTAGGGAAAATGGCCTTTTTTAGGAATTTTTGTTTGGATTGGGACGTGGTGTCCGCTTGCGCAAAAAGGAAGGTCGATAAACAGATTAGGGGGAAAATTAGGAGACTGGTACGCATTCTTTTTTTTGCAAATTTAATGGGGTTTGGGAATTAGTCAAAATTTTTGTTTTTTTTGGTCTTTGGTCTTTTGGGCGCAGCAAGCTGCTTTTGGTCTTTGGCTTCAGTAGTGGTTTGTTTTTCTCTTTAGTTGATAAGTTGAAGAAGTTGATTCGCTCGCAAGCTTCGCTAGTTGATTCGCTTCGCTAGTTGATTCGCTCGCAAGCTTCGCTAGTTGATTCGCTTCGCTAGTTGATTTGCTCGCAAGCTTCGCTAGTTGATTCGCTTCGCTAGTTGATTCGCTCGCAAGCTTCGCTAGTTGAGTCTAGTTGGTTGCTATAAATTCCGGCAGATTTTTATTCTTCTTAGAGAACTTAGCACGTTTCTGGTTTTAAGAAAAATGCTCGTAAACTCAAAAAGGAAAGCCTACTTGAATATTCAACTTAAAATCTCGCAATTGAAGTTTGTGAAAGCCACCGCCATAGTTGAGCCAATAATAGTTATTTTCGTCTGGGTATGGATTGCGCATTTTGAGCCCCATGTCGAAACGAAGGATGAAATAAGTAAGATCGGCCCGGATACCAAAGCCCGTCCCCACGGCAATTTGTTTGTAAAAATCTTTGGAGAACTCACCATTTGGACGTTCCGGATCTTTTCGTAACGTCCAAACATTACCGGCATCTAAAAATAAAGCTCCTTTGAAGACCCAGTAAATGTCAAAACGCCATTCCGATAACATCTCAAGCTTAAGGTCTCCACTTTGGTAAAAGGGAAGATTGGCATCCAAGGAGATGGTGTCTTTGAATCCGCCCGGGCCCAATTCCCGTATCGACCAAGCCCGA
>JALVCY010000487.1 GCA_027009605.1 Saprospiraceae bacterium | reverse complement strand
TAAAGAGCAAGCCATCCATTATGGAGCACTCACTATCTATCCCATACGCCTGACTTCCGACCCCATAAATGACATCAGTCACATCCTTCCCGAAGTCATCGACAAGAAGGGATTTAATATCAAAAGTGACCTTGTTGGAAATGGCCGTTTCAGCATGTTTGAAGATGTCGGCCAACAAATATACCTTGCCAATAAGACCGACCAAGAAGCCATCTATCTTTATGGCGATTTGATGGCTGATGCCCACCACCATCTGGCGGTATTCATGACATCTGATTTAATTCCGGCCAAAAAAATAAAAGAATCCAATATTTTCACCTTTTATAACTTTGACATTTCGGAAACCGACCACTCCAAGGATTATCTCTTCCCCTGCCCTACAGTCCCCTTAAAACATCTATTCTCCGAGCAATATTGGAAGTCCATACGTTGGGTAAAAAAAGCCTTACCCCAACTAGAAGATGACTACACTGATAGTTTTGCTGCTGACGAGCTCAGTACGAAATTATTGGAAGAAGAAGTTGTTGTAGAAGATGAAGATGATGATGATTCCGATACATTTAATGAGCCGCATCCGATGAATGGTTTGGAATCCTTAGATGATTTTACCGCTCATTTTGAACGGATTGGGCTGAGCCCCAACTATGCCGGCTGCCTAGTCACCTACAAAAACAAAGTGCTCGCCTCCTATCTGTTTGCCAACCCCAAACTTTTCCGGAAGGAATGGCCTTATCTACTGAAGTCTATTTATCTGAATCAGTTAATTGGGTTCACCGATGATGAATTTGAAGGCCTATCCGAATTTGATGATTTGCCCACTACGCTACGCCACGTCCAAGACCTTTGGAAAAAGAAATCCTTGAAGCCCGATGATCAAGCTTTTCGTGGAGAGCGGGATGGAGAACCATATTATTTGGTTTGGTTTTGATGCAAATCGAACATAAATAACCGGTCACATCAAGTGATTCCCAAATAATTCGTATTTTTCGGACGAATAAAATAAGGAAACCGGCTAGGTGTTCCTATTTTTTAGACTGAAAATAGGCTTTTTTGTGTGATGATTTTTTGCAAAAACCGACACAACAAACGACCAAAAGAAACAAGATGAACGACAAAAAGAAAAAACTAGCTCTACACTGGAAGATATTGATAGGAATGATTTTGGGGCTGATTATAGGGGTTTTAGCGGTCTATTTGGATGGGCATACGGGCATTGCTGCCAAACAATTCATTACGGATTGGATCAAGCCCTTTGGCAAAATATTCATCAATATGCTCAAGTTGATTGCCATGCCCTTGATTATTGCTTCGCTTATCAAGGGAGTTAGTGACCTGCAGGACATCTCCAAACTCTCCAAGATGGGGCTGCGCACCATAGCTATTTATGTGGCCACAACAGTGATTGCCGTGACAATAGGTCTGATTTTGGTCAATGTCATTCGCCCCGGCATGGGTGTTTCGGAAGCCACCCGGACGTCCCTGATGAATGCCTATGCCCAAGATGCGACCGCAAGGATTAGCGCCGCCGCCGAACAAGCCAAACACGGCCCGCTCCAAGCACTGGTGGACATTGTACCCAGTAATTTTTTTGCAGCAGCCGGCAGTAACCGAAACATGCTCCAAGTTATCTTTTTTGCGGTTTTCTTTGGGATTGGGTTGATTCTTATTCCTCCTGAAAAAGCGCAGCCGGTCAAAGATTTTTTTGATGGATTCAACGAAGTCATCCTAAAACTGGTCGATTTGATTATGTTGATGGCACCTTATGGTGTTTTAGCGCTATTGGCGGGGCTGGTGGTCGATGCGCCGAGTGCGGAGCTTTTCCAAGCGTTGTTGAGTTATAGTTTGACGGTAGTGGCCGGCTTGGCTGTGTTGATTTTATTCTTTTATCCGGCTTTGGTGAAGGTTTTTACAGGGCGGAGTCCTTCTTTCTTTTTTAAGGGTATTTCTCCGGCACAGTTGTTGGCTTTTTCGACTTCTTCCAGTGCGGCGACGCTTCCTGTCACGATGGAGCGAGTAGAAGAGCATTTGGGTGTGGACAAGGAAGTATCGAGTTTTGTATTACCGGTGGGTGCTACCGTTAATATGGATGGCACGAGTTTGTATCAAGCAGTGGCAGCCGTATTTATTGCGCAAGTGATGGGCATGCATTTGACTTTGGATGCCCAATTGAGCATTGTGATTACCGCCACTTTGGCCTCCATAGGATCGGCAGCCGTTCCCGGAGCGGGGATGGTGATGTTGGTGATAGTCTTGAATGGCGCCGGCATACCTGAAGCGGGATTGGCCTTGATTTTTGCCGTGGATCGGCCGTTGGATATGATGCGCACCATCGCCAATGTTACGGGCGACGCTACCGTCTCAATGATTGTCGCCAAAAGCGTAGATAAGTTAGGAACGCCCAAAGTCAAAGAATGGGATGATTTTGCGTAAGCAGCTAAAAACACGATGACCAAGACTTTAATTCCGATAAGAATTTGCCTTTTTATTGCGGGCACCGTCACTCTCATTGAGCTGGTGCTGGTTTATGGTTTATCCCTTGCGGGAAAATTACAACTAACTGGTACAGAGATACTTATAGGCGCTATTCTATTTTTTAGCGCAAGCTATGGCATCTCCTATTTCTTTATCAAAAACTATCTACAAAAAAAATTGGGGCAAATTTACAAAGCCATCCGTCGCTATCACCGGACGCCCAACACGCCCCTGCCCCACATCCCTATGACCCAAGACGTCCTTGACCAAGTTCAAAAAGATGTCACCCAATGGGCACAAGAATTGGATCAGCAAGTGAAGACCCAAACTCAATTGGCAGACTACCGGCGGGCATTTATCGGTAATTTTTCGCACGAAATCCAAACCCCCATCTTTAACATTCAAGGCTACATCGAAACCTTGCTGGACGGCGCCATCAATGACGACCAAGTCCGGCTCAAATACCTGAATCAAGCGTCCAAGAATGTCACTCGATTGATATCCATTGTCGAAGATTTGACGACCATCTCCAAGCTCGAATACAACCAAGTGGTCATGGAATTTGAGTATTTTGATATCATCGACTTGGTGAAAGATGTCTTGGATGAGCTTGCGCTAAAAGCCAAAGAATCCAATATCACCCTAAAATTAAACAGCCACGGCCACTCCTTTTTGACGGTCAAAGGCGACCCGATGGCCATCCGCCAAGTCCTTTCCAATCTCATCTCCAACGCCATTAAATACGGTAAAAAAAAGGGGCAGGCTACCATCAACTTACTCAATATGGACACCTACGTCATCGTCCAAATCATCGACAACGGCATCGGTATCGAACAAAAACATATCCAACACCTTTGCGACCGGTTTTATAGGGTCAATAAAAGCCGCTCCCGGCTCAAAGGGGGCACCGGACTCGGGCTCTCCATCGTCAAACATATACTCGAAGCCCACAATCAAAGCCTTTCTATCTCCAGTGTTTACGGAAAAGGCAGTACCTTTGCATTCCATTTGGAAAAATAGGCTTACGCAAAAACATTCAGACCTGCCTCCGCCTAACAGTCACAGAAAAATACATCATCCATGCTCAATGTCCTGGACGTCTTTATTCAATACGGAGACCGTATCCTGCTCAATAACATCAGCTTTACTGCCAAACCCAACGAAAAAATCGGGCTCGCCGGTAGAAATGGTGCAGGAAAATCCACCATCCTTAAAGTAATCGCCGGTGACATCACTCCGGACAAAGGTAAAATTTCTTACCCCAATGGCTATTCCATCGGCTATCTCCACCAAGACATCAAAATCAAAGAAGACAAAACCGTCATCGAAGAAGCGTTGACCGCCTTTGACCAACTTAACCAAATCGAAGAGAGACTGGAAGAAATCAACGTCGAATTAGAAACCCGCACCGACTATGAAAGTCCGGCTTACACCAAAATATTAGAAGAATTAGCCACACTCAATGACCACCTTTCACACATGGGCGACATGTCCCAAGCTCAAGCCAAAACCGAAAGGGTACTCAAAGGTCTGGGATTCAAACATGCCGAAATGGACAAGCCCGTTGCTCAACTTTCCGGCGGTTGGAAAATGCGAATTGAACTGGCCAAAATCCTTTTGAGCGAAGTGGATTTATTGTTGTTGGATGAGCCCACCAACCACTTGGACATTGAATCCATCGTTTGGTTTGAAGAATACTTGAAGTCCTATTCCGGGACGCTCATTCTCATTTCGCACGACGTCCGGTTACTGGACAATGTCACCACCAGAACCATCGAAGTCGAACTAGGAAAAATATATGATTACAAAGCCAATTACACCAAGTATTTGACACTCAGAACAGAGCGACGGGAAATGCTCCAATCCGCCTATGAAAACCAACAAAAAACAATCAAAGAAAAAGAAAGAGTCATCGAACGGTTTCGGGCCAAAGCCAACAAGGCCAAAATGGCTCAATCCATGATGAAACAACTCGAACGAATGGACAAAATCCAATTGGACGACGCCCATGTCAAAGGGATGCGCATCAAATTTCCCGAGCCCATACGCTCCGGCGATGACGTATTGGAAATCAAGGACTTAGCTAAGCATTATGATGATTTGGTCGTTTTTGAGCACGCCAACCTTTCGGTCAAACGCGGTGAAAAAATCGCCTTCGTCGGTCAAAATGGACAAGGTAAAACCACTTTGGCCAAAATCATCGTGAATGAATTGGACAAAACCAAAGGCCTCCTTAAAATCGGCCACAATGTCCAAGTCGGATACTTCGCTCAAGACCAAGACAAACGACTCACCGGCGCCAATACGCTCTTAGCCACCATGGAAAACGCATCCCCTCCGGAGATGCGCACCAAATTGCGTTCTATCTTGGGCGCCTTCCTTTTTTCCGGCGAAGATGTGGACAAAAAGGTCATGGTTCTTTCAGGGGGCGAACGCATGCGCTTAGCGCTCGCCGTCCTTCTCCTTAAACCCATGAATCTTTTGGTCATGGATGAACCGACCAACCACTTGGACATGACTTCCAAACAAATCCTTAAACAGGCTCTTCTGGACTATAAAGGCACCTTGATTGTCGTCTCCCACGACCGGGACTTCTTGGATGGTTTGACCGAAAGGACTATCGAATTTAGGGATGGAAAAATCAAAGAATATCTCGGAGACATCAACTACTTCCTCGAAAAAAGAGCCGTCGATGATTTTCGCTCTATCGAGCAGCGTTCAAAAGTTACCAAACAAAAAAAGCAAAAATCAAATCTCAATTCCAACCAAACTCATGAAATCAAAAAAGAAATCCAACGCCTTGAGTCCAAAATCGAAAAATTAGAACTAAAAATATCCGATATCGAAACAGAAATGGCCGATCCGGGTTTTTATGACTGTGCAGACAGCGCCAAAACCATCGAGAAGCATTCTCAACTCAAAAAACAGCTCCAAGAAGCCATGAGTGCTTGGGAAGCCGCTGCCGGCAAATTGGAATAATACGAACACAAACAAAAAAGAAAAATGAAAACCATCATCCTATCTTCTTCGCTTTCGCCTAAATCTCGTTCTTTCCTTCTCTGCAAAGAGATGGGAGACATCCTAACCCAAAAATCTATACAAGTAGATTTAGTGGATCTAAGAGATTACGACATCAATCCCTTTCATAGACCCCGCACTCCGGACATGGACAAGCTGACTGAAAAAATAAAAACAGCAGACAATATCATCATTGGATTAGGCATACACAACTATTCCATCAGTGATGCACTAAAAATAGTATTAGACAATTGTTTTACGGAAGCTACCGGAAAATTCTATGGCATCATCGCCGCTGCGGGCGGGCAAAGAAGTTATTTGGCGACCACCCACCTGACTCAGGCCTGCATGAATCAATGGCGCATGATTCAGCTACCCAGAGTCATTTACGCCACCGGCGGTGATTTTGTAGGCGAAGATATTGCCAACGAAGATCTCAAAGATCGCTTAAATCATTTTGCCGAAGAATTTTCGACCATCGGCCAAAAACTAATAGATTAGGCTGTTGTTCTTTTCCCGGATTCAATCGGATTAAAGAAACATTCCTAACCACTAGCCAACAATAACTCAATGAAAATCTACTACTTAGCCACTTGCTCCACCTGTCAAAGAATCATGAAAGAATTGGACATTGACAGCTATGACTTCACCTTACAAGAAATCAAAACCCGGCCCATCACACCGGAGCAATTAGATGAAATGAAAGCCCTAGCCGGCTCCTACGAATCCCTATTCAGCCGGCGAGCCATGAAGTACAAATCAATGGGACTAAAAAACCAAAACCTAACCGAAGAAGACTACAAAAAACTCATCCTTCAAGAATACACCTTCCTAAAAAGACCGGTACTAATCATTGACAACCAAATATTTGTTGGCAACAGCAAGAAAACCGTCGCAGCCGCTAAAAAAGCAATGACGGTGTAACGGTGTAACGGTGTAGCGGTATAACGGGTAGGCAGCCAAAAAATCTAGGCTCTTAAACGCAAGACTGTTCAATTAAGTGTGTCTCAACCAACGAACAGGGTAAACGAAAGAAAAAAATTAGAATATGAAAATAATAAATATCTTAGACCGGAAGCAAAAAATTGCACAAAAAGACGGTATTTAACTTGTTGACAATCAATACCTTAGTGATTTCTTAGTGGCAACTTCGTGTCCTTAGTGGTTAGGCATTACATTTTTCCTTACCACTAAGTTCACTTTAGATAACACTAAGTTTACACTAAGAAATGCTACAAATTCTTGGCTTCAGACTGCTAAAATTTGGGTGAGAAATAGTCCACACATAGGCTAACATATTACAAAAATTTTCTTTCGTTTACCCTAACCAACGAAGCGTCTCAACCTACGAAGTCCGTATCCACGATAGTAATCGGGACGAGTTCTCAACAAGAGAGCCAAAGGCGAACGTCTCAACTTCTTCAACTAGCGCAGCCTGCAAGCGAATCAACTTTTTCAACTTCTTCAACTAAAAACCAAACAGAATTCCAAATATCCAAGAATAAAGTAAAATCCCAAACAAAACCCAAAATCGTCTCAACCTGCGAAGCTCTCAACCACGAAGTCCGTATCCACGATAGTAATCGGGACAAGTCTCAACCAGTGAGCCAAAGGCGAACGTCTCAACTTCTTCAACTAGCGCAGCCTGCAAGCGAATCAACTTCTTCAACTTTCAACCCCAAGCATCCGGCAAAGAAGCCAAAAGCAACCCACTACCGAAGCCAAAGACCAACAGCAGCTTGCTGCGTCCCAAAAACCAAAGACAAAAAAAACATCCCAATCAAAAACCCAAGTCGTCTCAACCTTCTCAAAACAAATCATAAAAAGCCCCAATCTCCACACTACCCTCCAAACCAAAATCATGACTAGCTATATTAGGCAACAAATAAGTATGAAACTTCCCATAATTAAATTGCGCCCCCACTCCCGCTTTAAAAGTCAAATCCGCCCAGCCAAATAGCGTATTTGCAGAAACAACAACGCCCGGTTCCAACATAAGCTGTACCGGTCCAGGCTTAGAATACAGCAGGATACTACCCATAAAATCCGCATATTGTCGAACCCCATTTCGAGAAACGCTCAAAGCCAAATAACTTCTTTTCCGGAAGGGAACCATATACTTCACCCCATAAAACGGAGCCAGCGCATCCTCTTCTTCATGATTATCCGACTCAGAAATCGTAAGTGGTGTATTCAAAAAAGCACCTACCCGCATTCGTCTTTTCCGAAACACCGGCCTAAATTGCCCGTCAAAAAAATCATTCCCCACCAATGCCCGGCGATTCAGCAAATCTATATTAATGCCTTCCTTTGTGTGCTTTTTGCGATATCTCTCCCCTAGCGTATAACCACTTATCATGCCTACACCCATGCCTGTCAACATTCCGATAAAGGGAGCTCCATAGTTTTGCTTTTTCTGGACAGCAAAGCCAACCGTAGTCCCCAAGACACTCCCGCCCACCAAACCCATTAGTAGGCCTTTTAGGCGACTCCCGCGTCCGCGAATCCCGATACTTTCTATGTCTTGGATGGGATACCGCTGATAAGCATAGATATCGTCATAATAATTATTATTGCGAATCATATCACTAACATAAACCAGAGAATCATTGATACTAAACAAAGCCCCTTTAACCGGCGGCCGATTCTTATCTTTAAATATTAATTTCGTCAAATACACTCGATTGATGACGATACTCGTATCCTGTTGAGCTTGCGCCAAAATACCCAAAAACAATATTACGGTTACTAAAAAAAGCTTTTTCATTTATTCTATTTTTGTGTAACTGTTTAGATACCCACTATTTTGGTCAAAAAATGTCCTTTTTGCGCCTGTTTTTGCTAAAATTTTCTCACGTAGCCCAGCTACGCTTCAAAAATTGTAGCTTCAACATACACAAAAATTAGGAGGATGCTAAATAGTTACCTATTTTTTAAAACTGCAACTAAGACATTGTCTGTAACAAATATACGGCAATTGAACACTTCGAGCGGGAAAAAATTTTAAAACACTAATTTTTTAACTAGCCATTTTATAAACTTCCCAAAAGTTGGGTTTTCTCCTAAAAGTATTCTATTACAAAGCTAACAAATCTTATTCTGTTTGGAGATTTTGTTCAATCGTTCAACTGTTCAACTGTTCAACTGAAAGCATTGATAATCAATTGGTTATGAGAATCAGTTGAACGCTTGAACAATGAGTTCACTCCGAAAAGTCAGATGCAGTGGTTTCCTCTTGAGCCCACAAAATTTTATTTGGTTTCTTTATGATAACTGGTGTGACCGAGACAAGGTGTCGCCCCGATGGGGCTTCCTGTATCGTGCGATATTGTCTGTTACAAAGATGTCGCCCCTACGGGGCTGACAACAGAGAAAATAGCCGAAATATCAATGCCTGAGCCCCATCGGGGCGACATCTTTGTAAAGACTAAAATAGTAGAAATA
>JALVCY010000486.1 GCA_027009605.1 Saprospiraceae bacterium | reverse complement strand
TAGGTTTCAACTTTCTCAACTAGCGAAGCCTGCGAGCGAATCAACTTCTTCAACTTTCTCAACTAAAAACCCAAACAAAATTCCAAATATCAAATGATGAAGTAAAATCCCAATCAAAAACCCATATCATCTCAACCTGCGAAGCTCTCAACCCGAAGTCCGTAGGACGAGCCTAAACCTAGAGAGCCGAAGGCAACTAACGGTGTAATGGTGTAGCGGTATAACGGTTTAACGGCTTGACTGCTAAAAAATCAGAATCCCAAATATCAAATGATAAAGTAACACCCCAATCAAAAATCCAAATCTCTCAACTAGCGAAGCGAATCAACTTCTTCAACTTTTCAACTAACAGAATGCCGAATATCGAATAATGAAGTAAAAATCCAAGTAAGAAACCAAATCATCTCAACCTGCGAAGCGTCTCAACTCACGAAGTCCGTATCCACGATAGTAATCGGGACAGTCTCAACCAGAGAGCCGAAGGCGACCGTCTCAACTTTATGGGGCTATATCTCAACAAAAAAGGTGAACAACGCCAAGCGCTATCCACCTTTAAAATCTTTATTTTCAATCTGCTAGTACCTGTAATGTTCCGGCTTGTAAGGACCGTTTTTAGGGACACTGATATAGTCTGCTTGCTGGTCGGTCAACTCGGTCAATACGACTCCGATTTTGGCCAAATGCAGGCGGGCTACTTCTTCGTCTAAGTGCTTGGGAAGCATATAGACTTTGTTTTCGTATCTGTCCGAATGATTCCAAAGCTCTATTTGCGCAAGCGTCTGATTCGTAAAGGAATTGGACATGACAAATGATGGATGTCCGGTGGCACAACCCAAGTTGACCAAACGACCTTCCGCCAAAACGATTATATTTTTGCCATTGATGGTGTACATATCGACTTGGGGCTTGATGGTATCCTTGGTGTCACCGTAATTTTCGTTTAGCCAAGCCATGTTGATTTCATTGTCGAAGTGGCCGATATTACAGACGATGGCTTTGTCCTTCATCTTCATGAAATGGCGATCCGTGACAATGTTGAAATTACCCGTTGCCGTCACAATGATGTCTGCCCGTTCGACCAAATTATCCAAAGTATTGACTTCGAATCCGTCCATTGCTGCTTGTAAAGCACAAATTGGGTCAATTTCAGTCACCAACACACGAGCACCGGCACCGCGCAAAGAAGCGGCAGAACCTTTACCGACATCGCCATATCCGCAAACTACGGCTACTTTTCCGGCCATCATCACATCTGTTGCCCGGCGAATAGCATCTACCAAGGATTCTTTACAGCCGTATTTGTTGTCAAACTTAGACTTGGTTACAGAGTCATTGACATTGATGGCAGGAATGGTCAACGTGCCGTTTTCTACCCGGTCATAAAGTCTGTGTACGCCTGTCGTTGTTTCTTCGCTCAAGCCTCTAATGTCTTTGGTCAAATGTGGAAATTTGTCCAAAACCATATTGGTTAAATCTCCACCATCATCCAAAATCATATTTAGAGATTTGCCGTCTTTAAAGGCATCTAAGGTCTGCTCGATACACCAGTCAAATTCTTCTTCATTCATACCCTTCCAAGCATAGACGGGAATCCCGGCAGCCGCAATCGCCGCAGCTGCGTGGTCTTGAGTCGAGAAGATGTTGCAAGAAGACCAAGTGACTTCTGCGCCCAATTCTACTAAAGTTTCGATAAGAACAGCCGTTTGGATGGTCATGTGCAGGCAACCTGCAATACGGGCTCCTTTCAATGGCTTGGAGTCACGATACCGCTCTCTCAGGGTCATTAGACCGGGCATTTCAGCTTCCGCCAAAGTGATTTCTTTTCTGCCCCAATCGGCCAGATTAATGTCTGCTACCTTGTAAGGTAGTTTTTTAGTAACTGTTGACATGTTTTTTAGTACTTAGGAGTACTTAATGCGCCTAAATTATTTACGAGTGTTTGAAATGGCTACTTCGTAATGACTAGGATGGTTTAAGTACTGTTGTTTTTGAAAAAATTAGGTGCAAAGATAACGGTTTTGGGGGAGAAAAGTTGGTTTTGGGTCTTTGGGGCGCAAGAAAGGTTCTAAAGGCAGGAGACGCTCTATCGCTTAGCGCAACCAATCCGCCACAAAACTAATATCCGTCGCCATTGTTTTAGAATATCAGAATCACAAAAAATCGAATCATGAAAACCATCCTTCTCCTTTTCTTTTCCCTCTTTGTTTTGAGCGGGTGTAAGCCGGAAGCTGCTTCCTTGCCTGATCGTTTGGCGCAAGCCTATGGTGTGGAGCATTTTACGCAAGTGAAGTCCATAGAATATGTTTTCCATGTGCAAAAAGGGGAGAAGCAAGTCGCCAGGCATTGGAAGTGGTACCCCAAAGAGCGAAGAGTGGAGCTGATTTCGCCGCAAGGCACGGTATCCTATCAGCAGGCATCTGATTTGACAGAAAAAGAGCAGAAGATGGATGCTCGGTTTGTGAATGATAACTATTGGTTGTTGTTTCCTTTCCACGCCAAGTGGGACCGGGACAATCTGTTGACTTACGTCGAAAAAGATGCCGTCTCTCCAATCGCTCAGCAGCCAACCACTAAATTGACCGTCCAATACAAGAATGATGAAGGCTACACGCCGGGAGATGCTTATGACCTGTACCTTTCGGAAAAAAATGAAATCGTCGAATGGACGTATCGAAAAGGCGGGGGAAAACCGACTAAGACGACTACCTGGGAAAAGGTCAAGGATTTTAATGGGATAAAAATCGCTACGCTACATCAGAATGCTGCCGGTGATTTCCGGCTTTGGTTTGATGGGATTGTGGTGGAGTAGGAGGTTATTAACTTAAGTTGTCGGTACATTAGGAATAGCGATTTGACGGTATGGCGGTCAGAGCATTAGTAAAATTTTGTGGGCTCAAGAGCAAGCCACTGCATCCCACTTTTCGGAGTAAACTCATCCTTTGGTTGATGATGCCAACCTACCCAAAGAAAGCAAAATGTCTTTGGACAAGAATACAAAACAGCCCCCCAACATTTTTGCGAAAGCAAACACAACAAATAAAAAAGCGGTAAAAGGAAAAAAAATCCCTTTCCCTTTGAAATAAACTAAAGGAATGCCTACCTTTGCCCCTGTTTTAGACAAATGGCTAAAGAAGGTATGAAAAAAATACAATTTTTTAAGGTTTTGATGCTGGCACTCTTTGTGAGTCTTGGCGTTGTGGGATTTGCCCAACACGGTGAAGAGCATCAACCCGCCGAGCATGCCGAAAAGCATGAAGCCGGTAAGCACGAAGAAGAGTTTAATCTGGCTGAAGAAGCACTAGCGCACATCGCTAATGCCAATGCCATTCATGTCTTTGGCGATTTTTATATTCCACTTCCTGCCATCTTATATGCACCCGGTCATGGTTGGTCATTTTTTATGACTTCTAAGTTTGATGCCCACCACCACGGTAACGGGGAGAAGGCCATTGACCACTATGTCATGAAGCATGGGGTCATTCACCGGATAGCTGATGAAAGTTTTCCTTACGGTGAAGTAGCCATAGACGGTTTTGCTCATGGCAAAATCGAGAAAGATGGCAAAGAAAAAGATGTAGCCTATGCCGTTGTTAACGGTAAGCAATATTTGTTGGATGAGAAGTCCACTTTAGACGGGGGGATGCTAGGCGGCGGAAAGACTTCTTATATGGATTTTTCCTTGAGCAAGGGGGCATTTACGATGCTTTTGGTGTTGTTGTTGGCTTTTTGGCTGTTTAGAGCCGTGGCCAAAGGGTATGAGCGGAATAAAGGGAAGGCCCCTTCCGGCGTACAGTCTTTGTTGGAGCCGGTGATATTGTTTATACGGGATGAAGTGGCGATACCTTTTATAGGTAAGGATAAGTATGAGCGTTATTTCCCTTTCTTATTGACGCTGTTTTTCTTTATATTGGGCTTGAATCTGATTGGGCAGTTTCCCCTTGCGGGAAATGTGACCGGCAACTTTTCGTTTACGATGGTCTTGGCGATTATCACGGCCTTGTATGTGAATTTTAGTGGGAATAAGAACTATTGGGAGCACGTATTGTGGATGCCGGGCGTACCGTCTGTGTTGAAAGTATTGATTTTGACTCCGGTAGAGATTTTGGGCGTGTTTATTAAGCCGTTTACTTTGATGTTGCGTTTGTTTGCCAATATCGCAGCCGGCCACATAGTCTTAGTGGCCTTTGTGGGATTGATATTTATTTTTGGGCATTCCGGACAAAGTATGGCCGGGGCAGGAGCCGGTACGGTGATGGCCTTCTTGTTGTCGATGTTTATGATGGCAGTGGAGTTGTTGGTAGCTTTTGTGCAGGCTTTTGTATTTACGTTGTTGGCGGCGGCTTATTTTGGTGCGGCTACAGAAGAAGCCCATCATTGATAGAATTAGTAACTAAGTCGCTTGCGTAAAAAAGTAGGCTGACTTAGGCAAGATATTTTTTAAACTTGGGGACTGACCCGAAACGGGAAGGAAGCCAAAAAACCTGATTATTATGGGTGGTTCTATTACTGCTATAGGTATGGGCTTGGCTGTTATCGGCGGAGGCATAGGCATTGGATTAATTGGTTCAAAAGCTATGGACGCGATTGCACGTCAACCGGAAGCTGTAGGTGATATTCGTTCGAATATGATTTTGACAGCGGCATTGGTGGAAGGTGTAGCCTTGATTAGCTTAATCTTGTCTTACATCTTGTAAGTAACATACCAAAGAGTACAAGAAGAGGGACAACGGTTGGTTGTTTTCTCTTCTTTTTTAAGGAAATAGTAAAAAGTAACAAATGGAGACTATATTTTTGTCAGGATTTTCAGTGTTTAGACCGGAGCCGGGGATGATTCTTTGGGCATTGGTATTTTTCTTGACCTTTTGGTTTTTGGTCGGCAAATTTGCCTTCAAACCGATTACAAATGCATTGAAGACCAGAGAGCAATCTATCCAAGATGCCTTGGATGAAGCCAAAAAAGCTAGGGAAGAGATTCAAAACATGAAGTCCGAGAATGAAAAGCTTTTAGCGCAAGCGGCACAAGAAAGAGCCGTTATCTTGAAAGAAGCTAAAGAGATGAAATCTCAAATCATCACGGAAGCTCAAGATAAAGCCAAAGAAGAAGCGCAAAAAATCATCGCTTCCGCAAAAACAGAAATCGACAGCCAAAAGAATGCAGCCATTGCCGAAGTCAGAAACAACGTGGGGGGACTGGCTATCGAAATCGCCGAGCAAGTTTTGCGCAAGCAGCTGGGTAGTGATGCCGAACAAAAAGCTTTTGTGCAAAAATTGGTGGATAATGCCAAATTGAATTAATCTCGCTTTCGCCAAAAAATAACAGCGATGTCATCAAAAAGAATAGCCACAAGATATGCCAAATCCGTGCTGGATCTTGCCGAAGAGCAAGGTAAGTTGCCTGCAATTAAGGCAGATTTTGAGCAATTGAAGGAAGCCTTCAAAAACAGAGATTTGTATCTCATGGCCAGAAGTCCCATCATCAAGGCGGATCAAAAAATGGACGTTTTTAGGGCTATCTTTGAAGGGAAAATAGATGCTTTGACACTTACTTTTATCGAAGTATTGACCCATAAAGGACGGGAGAATATCCTTCCTGAAGTGGTGGAAGCATTTTTTGACCAGTATCGCCAAAAGATGGGTATCTTGTCTGTTACCATGACCACTGCTGTGCCGGCTGATGAAGCCATTTTGGCTAGTGCCAAAGCAAAAATATTGAGTTCAGGAATCTCCGCTACACAAGTGGATATTCAAAATATAGTGAATCCGGACATTTTGGGCGGTTTCCAATTGGAATATGATGGTAAGGTCTATGACGCCAGCGTCGCTACCCACCTTCGTAATCTTAAACAAAATCTAAGAAAATAGTTAAAACCACATAGACATGGATGTTAAACCAGACGAAATCTCAGGAATCATCAAACAACGCCTGACCGGAGTACAATCAGCCACTGAATTGGAAGAAAAAGGTACGGTGCTCCAAGTGGGGGACGGTATCGCACGTATTTACGGGTTGACCGGAGTACGTGCCGGTGAATTGGTGGAGTTTGAGACCGGTACTCAGGCCATCGCCTTGAACCTTGAAGAAGACAACGTAGGGGTCGTATTAATGGGTTCGGCAAAAGGAATCAATGAAGGTTCCAGCGTAAAAAGAACCAATACCATCGCTTCCATCCAAGCCGGAGAAGGTCTTGTGGGTCGGGTGGTTGATACCTTGGGTAATCCCATTGACGGTAAGGGGCCTATCACCGGAACTACTTACGAAATGCCTATTGAGCGGGTTGCTCCCGGGGTTATCTTCCGGCAGCCGGTTAGTGAACCTTTGCAAACAGGTATTATGGCTATTGATGCGATGGTGCCGATTGGTCGCGGACAACGGGAGTTGATTATCGGTGACCGCCAAACGGGTAAAACGGCTATTGCGATTGATACCATCATTAACCAAAAGGAGTTTCATGAGCGCGGGGAGACCGTTTACTGTATCTATGTGGCTTCCGGTCAAAAGGCTTCAACCGTCGCTAATGTGGTAAAGACCTTAGAAGAAAACGGTGCCATGGATTATACTATCGTGGTATCTGCTTCGGCTTCTGATCCGGCTCCTATGCAATTCTACGCACCGTTTGCGGGTGCTGCGATAGGAGAGTTTTTCAGGGACACGGGGCGTCCGGCTTTGATTGTCTATGATGATTTGTCTAAGCAGGCGGTAGCGTATAGAGAAGTATCCTTATTGCTACGTCGTCCACCGGGACGTGAAGCGTATCCGGGGGATGTATTTTACTTGCACTCTCGTTTATTGGAGCGTGCGGCTAAGATTAACGAAAACCAGGCGGTTGCAGAAAGAATGAACGACCTTCCGGAATCACTAGTGAAAGCCGGTTTGATTAAAGCGGGTGGTTCTTTGACTGCTTTGCCGATTATTGAGACACAGGCAGGGGACGTATCTGCTTATATTCCGACTAACGTCATTTCGATTACGGATGGTCAGATTTTCTTAGAAACCAACTTGTTTAACTCCGGTGTGCGTCCGGCGATTGACGTAGGGGTATCTGTAAGTCGTGTGGGTGGTAACGCACAAGTCAAGTCCATGAAAAAAGTGGCGGGTACTTTGAAGTTAGACCAAGCACAATATAGAGAATTAGAAGCTTTCGCAAAATTCGGTTCAGACTTGGATGCGGCGACTCAGGCAGTGATTGACAAAGGAGTACGTAACGTGGAAATCCTAAAGCAACCGCAATATTCTCCTTATCCGGTAGGTCAACAAGTAGCGATTATCTATTTGGGAACTAAGAATTTACTAAGAGACGTACCGACCGATAAGATTAAGGAATTTGAAGAAATGTTCTTGATGGAAATGGGCAAAAAGCACGCTGACATCCTTGAGCGTTTCAGAATTGGTAAGTACGAGAAAGACGATTTAGCGGCTGTGGAAGCTTTGGCTGCCACTATGACTAAGCAGTATAAATAAATAGGTGAAAGGTCAAGGGTTAAAGGTAAAGCGTGTGCAACGCCTAGCCTTTGACCCTTGACCCTTGACCTTTAACCATCAATCCAATGGGAGCAAATTTAAAAGAAGTAAGAGACCGGATTGCATCGGTCAAGTCCACGCAGCAAATCACGAAGGCCATGAAAATGGTTTCTGCGGCGAAGTTGCGTCGGGCACAAGATGCGATTACGCGGTTGAGACCTTATTCCAATAAATTGGGGCAAATGCTATCTAGTATTTTGACCAATTTGGAAGGTGATGTGTCTTCTTCTTATGGAGAAGCGAGAGATATTCAGTCTGCTTTAGTGGTTGTTGTGACTTCTAATCGCGGATTGTGTGGGGCTTTTAATGCTAATATTATCAAGGAAGCAGAAGCAGCCATCAAAGGTAAATATGCCGGATTGGGAGAGAAAAATCTCAAAATCATGTGTATCGGTAAGCGTGGAAATGATTATTTCCGAAAGCGTTATCCGGCTGATATGATAATTAGTGACCATGTCGCATTGTTTAATGATTTGTCTTTTGATAATGTGGCCAAAGTGAGCCAATCTTTGTTGGATGCCTTCGATGCGCATACTTATGATGCTGTGGATGTGGCTTATGGCAGCTTTAAGAATGCAGCAACACAATATCCCGTGCTGGAAGCTTTTTTGCCGGTTCCCAAGGTGGAAACACATGTAGCAGACGGCAAAAAGCAATTTAAAGCGGACTATATTTTCTTGCCTAATAAAAAGGATTTGTTGGATAGTTTGATTCCGAATATCTTGAAGACCCAGTTTCAAAAATATCTTTTGGATACGCACGCTTCAGAGCATGGTGCACGGATGACCGCCATGGATAAGGCGACAGAAAATGCACAAGAGTTAATTAAAGAATTGAAGATTAGCTACAATAAGGCTAGACAAGAAGCCATTACCAACGAAATCTCCGAGATTGTGGGTGGTGCTGCGGCCTTGGAAGGGGCATAAGGAACGGTATAACGGTATGGCGGTGTAACGGTATAACGGTTGCTACTGCTTGGCTTTATGAAAAAAATATTGAACAGCGCTGGCTTTTGTCAGGGCTGTTTTTTTATGGATCACTAAGCACGGAGCGCAGCGCAGTGATTGGTGAGCCAAGAATGGAGCACGGAAGATAAACACAAGCACTATCGTCTGCCAAGAACAAAAGCCCTACTTTCAAAAAATCATTGTGCCAACGGTTTGGCTCACCCACCGATTCCTATCGGTGCTCCGCCAACTTTGCCGTCCTTCGTCGGCAAAGGCTGCGAGCTTAGCGATTCGGAGTGAAGTACGGACAATAGGCACATTTACAGTAGCCTGTCTAGATTAAAAACAAGGCGACGATGTTTGTTGTTACAAAGTTATGAGAAGTTTAGAAGGTCAGGCAAGCTATTTTGCCAAGAAAATACTGATAAGTGATTATGGGTATTACTACCGACCAGTAATCACCGCTTTACCTGAGCAG
>JALVCY010000485.1 GCA_027009605.1 Saprospiraceae bacterium | reverse complement strand
AAAGGTGCTCTGGGACGGATGTGCCTATTTTAAGGGAATTACGGCCTATTTTGATGCCCTAAAAACGAAATTATATAAAATTCAAAACCGGGTGCTCTTGGCTCGTTATCGAGGACGGACAAAATGTCTTTCTTGTCATGGCGGACGCTTGCGCAAAGAAGCCACTTACGTAAAAGTCGGGGGCAAATCCATCACCGAATTAGACGGTATTCCCATTACCGAATTAATGGACTTCTTTAAGAAACTAAAGCTGTCTAAGCACGACAGAAAAATAGCGTCCAGACTCTTGCTGGAAATCGATACCCGCCTGCAAGCTATGATGGATTTGGGCTTGGATTACTTATCTATCGACCGGGTTTCATCAACATTGAGTGGGGGGGAGACCCAACGGATTAATTTGACTCGTACTCTGGGAAATAATTTGACCAGCTCGCTGTATATTTTGGATGAACCGAGTGTGGGTTTGCACCCAAAAGATACCGAAAAATTAGTGGCGGTACTCAAGCGGCTGCGGGACTTAGGGAATACGGTTTTGGTGGTCGAACACGAAGAAGAAGTGATTCGCCAGGCCGATTATTTGATTGATATGGGGCCCGGCGCCGGGACGCACGGAGGCCATGTCGTCTTCCAAGGTGCTTATAAAGCAGCACTCAAAGAAAAAAACGGTCAGAGCTTAACGGTAGATTATTTGACCGGAAAGCGAAGTATCCCGTTGCCTAAAATTCGGCGCAAGCCCAATAATTTTATAGAGATAAAAGGAGCATCACAGTTTAACTTAAAAAACATTGATGTTCAGATTCCACTGGGTGTGATTTCGGTGGTGACGGGGGTGTCCGGTTCGGGCAAAACAACATTGGTCAAAAAAATCCTATATCCTGCTTTACAGGAGTCCTTGGGAGCGTACTCAAATATGATTGTGGGCAGTCATTCGTCCATGAGTTTTGACGAGCACCTGCTCAATCAAGTCCAGATGGTCTCTCAAAGTCCCATCGGCAAATCATCCAGATCCAATCCGGCTACTTACGTAAAAGCGTATGATGACATCCGGAAATTAATGGCCAAGCAACAATTATCGCTCATCAAAGGATTTCAGCCCAAACACTATTCCTTCAATGTCGATGGTGGTCGCTGTGAAGCCTGCAAAGGAGAAGGAGAGCAAGTGGTAGAAATGCAATTCCTAGCAGATGTCCGCCTGGAATGTGAAGCCTGCAAGGGGAAAAGGTTTAAGAAAGAAGTGCTGGAAGTTCAGTATAATGGTAAAAATATTTCAGACATTTTGGCGATGACGATTGAAGAAGCTTTAGATTTTTTTGAAAATGAAAAGTCCATTCGTGCCAAGATTCAGCCGCTAATGGATGTGGGGCTGGGTTATGTCACGCTGGGGCAATCATCTAACACCTTGTCGGGCGGGGAAGCGCAGCGTGTGAAGTTGGCCTCCTTTCTGAGTAAAAGAAATACGGCTGAAAAAATATTATTTATCTTCGATGAGCCTACGACCGGATTGCATTTTCATGATATTAATTTGCTCTTGGCTTCTTTTAATCAGCTTGTCGAAAGGGGGCATTCTGTCTTAATTGTGGAACACAATATGGAAGTCATCAAATCTGCCGATTGGGTGATTGACCTAGGGCCCGGTGGGGGCAAACAGGGCGGCTATCTCCTGTATCAAGGCACTCCGGAAGGGCTGACCAAAGTGAAAAAATCGTTTACAGGGGCTTTTTTGAAAAAAGCTTTGGTATGATGGTTAGGATAGCACCAAAATTTTTCCGACATTCGCAAAAAAAAACTTGAATATAAAAATCATATCTGCCGGAGCCGGAAGCGGCAAAACCTATCGCTTGACCGAAGAATTAGTCCAAGCCATTCAGCGGGGCGTGCGGCCGGAAGGCATTATCGCAACGACATTTACCAATAAAGCCGCCGCCGAACTCAAAGAAAGAGTGACCATCAAGCTTTTGGAAGAAGGACTTTTGGATGAAGCGCATGCCTTTAATAATGCCTTGATTGGGACGGTGCACAGTATTGGTGTTCAATTGCTGAAGCGCTTTGCTTTCTTTGCCGGTGTGTCTCCCCAAGTGGATATCTTACCGGATGAAGAGCATCAAAATATCTTTAATAAGTCTATGGTCAATGCCCTTTCGGAAGAGCGAATAGAGACCATGGAAAATCTAGTCAATAAGTTTGATTTGAGTGATTCTTTCAAGGCTTATGATTGGCGAAAAGATGTACGAATCGTGGCTGACCAAGCACGAATCAATGATTTTTCAAGGGAAGATTTACAAGAAAGCAAGCGTCGATCCATTGAGCAATTATTCCG
>JALVCY010000484.1 GCA_027009605.1 Saprospiraceae bacterium | reverse complement strand
TAATGCCGAGAAAAACGCACCCAACACAAAAGACAAAACAATTAAAGGCGAAGAGCCTTCGGTCACAAATCCGCTCCAACCCAAAAGAGCCGCAACAATGACTACAAAAATAGCCAACACTTTGTATTCCGCACGTAAAAAAGCCATGGCTCCTTCGCGGATAGCTTCTCCAATTTGAACCATTTTGCCGGTGCCTTCGTCTTGTTTTCCAACCCAAGCCGTTTTCCACATGGCAAATAAAAGTCCAATGACCCCAAACATAGGAATCAAAAGAGTTAATGTTTTAAAATCCATATTAAAATTTTATGAGAAGGCCTAAATGTACTATCATTTTGACGCTTCTTGTTTAAAAAAAGCAGAAAGGACTCGTAGCGATTTTTCGTTTTGCTTTTAAGCCCATTTTCCGGCCTGCAAAAGTACATAAATTATCAAAAAGAACAAAGGAAATGTAGATTTTTGACTATAAGTTGAACGAAATGGTAAATAGGTGGATAGCGATCACATCGTTTACGCTAATTTGCTTCTCCCATCTTGGAGATATCCGCTAGACCATTCCCAACTATCACTTCAAAAATCATAACTGTTTAGGCGCTCCTACTTTAAGGCAAAAATAGCATTTTTTGACCAAAATAGTGGAAACCTAAACAGTTACAAAAACCTTATATCTGGCACTTCCTTTCGGAAATTAAGAGTGCAGATTTTATGAATTAAGATGCCCCCCCCCAAAAAAAACTAAAGTGTATGGCCGCCTTCCCGTTAGACCGCTACACCGTCATACCGCCTCATAAGTTATCTAACCAAAGTCCCTACATTATCACCACCCAAAATTTTCTTAAAATTATCTTCCTTGTTAATATTGAAGACATGGATAGGCAAATTATTTTCTTGACACAACGTAAAAGCCGTCATATCCATAACCCCTAGATTTTTTTCTATGACTTGGTCAAAAGAGATATGCTCATACATGGTGGCTGAAGCATCTTTTTCGGGGTCGGCAGTAAAGATACCGTCCACACGTGTACCCTTTAGTATGGCTTCTGCATTGATTTCATTTGCCCGCAAGGCAGCAGCCGAATCCGTTGTAAAGTATGGACTTCCGGTACCCGACACAAAAACCACCACACGCCCCTTTTCGAGATGCCGAATCGCACGCCGTCTGATATAGGGCTCCGCAATTTGACGCATCTCAATCGCACTGACCAACCGGGTATCCACTCCGACACTTTCCAGCACACTAGACAAAGCCATTCCATTAATGACCGTCGCCAGCATCCCCATATAATCTCCTTGTACGCGCTCAATACCGGAATCCACGGCATTCAAGCCCCTAAATATATTTCCTCCGCCAATAACAATAGCAATCTCGACGCCCATATCATGGACTTCTTTAATCATTTTGGCATAGTGGGAAAGCATCGTTGCTTGAATCCCAAATTTTTCTTTTCCCATTAAGGTCTCCCCGCTCAATTTTAACAGTATTCTTTTGTATCGTGGCTGGCTCATGTTTTACATTTTTTTGTAACTATTTAGCCCCGCTAATTTTTGTTAGAAAATGCCTATTTTCTACCTAAAAATTGGGGTACAAACAGTTACCATTTTTTAATAATGACGAAAGGCAACTGTTTAGATGCTCCAACATTTTGTCTAAAAATAGGAGCACCTAAACAGGTGCGATGAAAGTTATTCATTTTCCCGAAAGGAATCAATTCTCAAGGATGCAAACTGTTCTGTATAATTCGGCGCTGCTTTCGCAAAAACAGACTCCCAATAGCGGTTACCAAAAAAAAGCGAATTGCTTTTCAACAATTCGCTCTAAGAAAAATCTTATTCATTAACCACCGACGGCGACTCGTTTAAAGTCCGTTGCAGTCAAACCTTTTTCTACACTATTCAAATAGCTCTGCACGGTTTCCTTAGGGTTTTTAACAAATTTCTGTCCTAGCAGTGTATTTTCTGCAAAGAACTTATTCAATTTACCCAAAGCTATCTTCTCAACCAAATTGTCCGGCTTGCCTTCGTTTCTAGCAATCTCTTTTCCTATTTCAATCTCCTTTTCAACGACAGAAGCATCCACGGCATCTTTGTTTACAGCTATAGGATTCATAGCAGCGACCTGCATTGCGACACTACGACCGGCCTCAATAAAGGCATCATCTTTTTTAGACAATCCCAACAAAACCCCAATTTTATTACCGGCATGAATATAAGAAACAACCATTGGCGCTTCAAGGCGCTCATAACTAGGAATATCCAATTTTTCACCAATCACCCCAATTTGTTCGGTAATTTTTTCGGCGATAGTCAAACCATTGTCCATTTTTAGCGCAAGCAACTCTTCTTTAGTGGCAGGAAAATGCTCCAAAGCCATTTTAGCAAACTCCTTGGCCATGGCGACAAAACTCTCCGTCATGGCGACAAAATCTGTCTCACAACTTAGGTTCAACACCACCCCTTTCGTTTGGTCTGCATTCACTAAGGCGATAGCAGCCCCTTCGTTGGTTTCTCTATCCGCTCTTTTGGCGGAGAGTTTTTGACCTTTTTTACGAAGGATTTCTACTGCTTTATCAAAATCACCTTCGGCTTCTACCAAAGCTTTTTTACAATCCATCATACCGGAACCGGTCATTTTGCGCAATTTTGCGACTTCTTTAGCTGAGATTTTTACACTCATGATATCTTATTCTTTTATTTTGTCAGTTAAATTAGATTAGTCCTTTTTAGCGTCTCTGGACTTAGAGCGAGCTGCTTGACCTTCTTGGATACATTTTACAAAGTAGTCCATGTAAAGTTGGATGGACTTCGATGAATCATCATTGCCGGGGATGGCAAAATCCACTTTACCCGGGTCAGAATTGGTATCCACAATACCGAAAGTAATCATTTTTAGCTTTTTAGCTTCCGCCAAAGCCAGGTGCTCATGGTGAATATCCACAATCAAGATGGCATGTGGAATTCTGTTAATATTAGCGATACCGCCCAATACCTTCTCTAATTTTATGCGCTCCCGTTCGAGGGTCAAACGTTCTTTCTTCGTGATAGAAGTCAAAGATTTATCTGCCAACATCTTCTCGATGTTTTGCATTTTCTTAACAGAGCGTTTGATGGTCGCAAAGTTAGTCAACATCCCTCCTAGCCATCTTTCGGCAACGTAGGGCATATTCACTTTCTGAGCTGCTTGGGCAACGATGATTTTTCCTTGCTTTTTGGTTCCTACAAAAAGGATTTTTTTGCCGGACTTGACCAATTGGGTCATCGCCTTACCGGCTCTTTCCAATTCAGCAGAGGTTTTATTTAGGTCGATAACGTGAATTCCTTTACTTTCCATGAAGATATAAGGCTTCATTTTTGGATTCCACTTACGCTTTTGGTGTCCAAAGTGTACTCCTGCATTGAGGAGTTCTTGACGTGATGGAGATTGTATAGCCACTTTAATTAATTTTTAGAATTTTTGAAACAAGATGAAAGAGAGCCAATAAGCCATTAACGCTTACTGAACTGGAATGACTTACGAGCCTTAGGCTTACCGTACTTCTTCCGTTCGACCACGCGGGCATCTCTGGTTAATAATTTTCTAGGCTTCATTAAAGCTCTAAAATCTTCATCTATTTTGACAAGTGCTCTAGCAATACCCAATCGAATGGCTTCTGCTTGGCCTCTAAATCCACCCCCATGAACATTCACACTGATGTCATAGATGTTTGCTACATCAGCCAATTGTAGTGGCTCAAGAATAACATCGTGGATGTGTACTTGTGGTAAATAATCTTTATAATCTTTACCGTTAATTAAGATTTTTCCGGAGCCTTGCTTGACATAAACTCGGGCAACAGATGCCTTTCTTCTTCCGGTCGCATTGATGGTTTCCATATTATTCAGTGGATTTTATTAGATTAAAGGGTCAATTGCTTGGGCTTTTGAGCAGCGTGTTTATGCTCGTTGCCTGCATACACAAACAGTTTTTTGTACATCGCACGTCCTAGCTTTGTTTTTGGCAACATGCCTTTGACAGCCATTTCGATGATGCGTTCGGGGTGTTTGGCCATGATTTCTTCGGCACGGGTAGATTTTTGTCCACCGGGGTATCCGGAGTATCTCAAATAAGTTTTATCGGCCATTTTATTACCGGTAAATCTTACTTTTTCCGCATTCAGCACGATGATATTATCACCGGTATCTACATGTGGTGTGTAAGACGGCTTGTGCTTACCCTTAAGCATTAGGGCGATTTTGGCAGCTAATCTTCCTACAGGCAAGTTAGTGGCATCTATCACATACCAATCATGCACGACTGTATTCTTGTTAGCTGAAATTGTCTTATAACTTTGACTATCCATTTTACAATGTTTTCTTTAGCTTACGCCAAAAAGTGAATTATTTTCTCTCCTTTCGGAAAGCGGATGCAAAGGTAATTCTTTTTTTCTCCAAAAACAATGTTTTTTTCTAAATGCGTTTATAACTTATTGATAATCAGGTAAAAAATCGCACATTTTTTTTATTAGCCGGGGTGCCGGAAACAGGATTTGGGGTATATCGGTGGCGTATTGTGAGCTGATGATGACTTTGGCTAGAGCTTGTAGCTGCTGCTTGGCGAGATTTCCAAAATTACGGGGAGTTGGTGAGTAGAGCGGATGGCTCAGTCAATCGGACTCCTGCCTTTGGTAAATTTTGAAAGTCTATGGGGCTAAGCTTAATCTCCTACTACCGTCTGCCAAGAACCCACAATTTTGGAAATCTCCCCCAACTGCCTTATCTTGCGTCCAAAACCCAAAACTATGCCCCGGATGATTTGCCAAGTCCCTTTCGCCACGCCTGCATTCGATGAGCTACTGGCACTCAGAGATCGCATTTTGCGCAAGCCGCTAAAACTTGAATTTAATATCATCGATATCGAAGAAGAGTTTGACCAAGTTCATCTAGCCATCTATGACCCGCTCTGCCAACTGATGGGATGCCTGACTTTTCATATCCTTGATGACTCTGTCCTTAAAATGCGTCAAGTGGCTATCGACACTCCTTTCCAACGAAAAGGCATCGGCTCCGTATTAGTCCAAGAAGCCGAAAATTGGGCACTGACCAACGGCTATACGCAAATCGTCCTGAATGCCCGCGATGTTTCCCTAGATTTCTACAAAAAAATGGGCTATAAAAAAGTGGGGCGACCTTTTAAGGAAGTGGGTATCAAACATTATAAGATGGAGAAAGAGCTAGGCAGCTAAAGCAGCCGCTACAAAAAAAAGCCCCGAAGGGCTTTTCATTGGTTTGTTGTTGTTGTGTTTTAGCTGAGATTATGTGTGTTTTGGTTTTCAGCTCTCTTGTTCAAGTGTTTTTGTTGTGTCCCTTTGTTTGTTGCTAGTGTTTTTGTTATGTCCCTAAAAGTAATACTCTGTTTGTTTGTTGACACAAAGATAGGGGGAGAAGGCTTACGGCAAAAGGGAAATGACAAAAAACTAGGAGAGATTGTTGGTTTTTGTGATGTTGACTTTGGGCTGGGCAAAACTGTATCCTATTAATAATCAGCGGGTTACGTTTTATTTTTGTGACTGTTTTTCGGGAGACTTGGGGGGGGCAAAGTTGTCAGGGTGAATGAAAGAAAAAAATTAGAAAATAAAAATAATAAATATCCTAGACCGGGAGTAAAAAATTGAACAAAAAGACGGCGCTTAACTTGTTGACAATCAATGCCTTAGTGAATTCTTAGTGACAACTTCGTGTCCTTAGTGGTTAGGCATTACATTTTTCCTTACCACTAAGTTCACTTTAGATAACACTAAGCTTACACTAAGGAACGCTACAAACTCTTGGCTTTGGACTGCAAAAATTTGGGTAAGAAACGGTGCACACATAGGCTAACATATTATAAAAACTTTCTTTCATTTACCCTGCAAAATTACGGGGAATTAAGGGAGCGAGCGAGTAGCATGGGTAAACTTTGAAAATCAACTCTATCCTGAGCTTGACAGCTAAGGCAGCCGCAACATGGGATTCAAAACGCTCTTGACAAGCCGGCCAAAATATATCCCGGAAAAGATTGATAAGTGACTTCTTCGATAAAAGTAGGGTTGAAACGAACACTTATCTGATCTTCCGGCACTAAGTTTAACAAGTTGCGTCCTTTGATAAAAAAGCGATAGCGATTCTTTCGGAGCTTGTAAATAATATCGGTATCCAACTTCCAACTTTTTGAAGTTAAAGACTGCGCATAGGATTGCAGATAACTTAGCTTTGACTTCCACAAAAAACCTTTTCGAGTAGCATAACTTAACTCTACTTTGGGGATATGCCTAACGAATCGATTGGGGCGCTCCCCAAATTGTTGTTGCGTCAAATCCACAGCATAGTTGACATTACAATTGAATTTCTTTTTCCATTTTGACGCAAGTCCTATAGCCAAATGATGCCTTGTCTGATGAAAACCGGAGATTTTGTTTTGACTTGCACTAAAGCCATCCGAATCCGTTAGGTTATAACTCGTATGTGCATTGAGCCGTTTGGTCACTCTTCCAACAAAACTCAAACGCATCGACATCGTTGTCTGACTTGGCAATCGTATCAATTCTACTTGCGTATAATCGGCATGGCTCACGACATTCATTCCAATTGGGTTATCGACCACCGAATAATTAAATGCGGCAGCTATCTTACGCCCCTTTCCAAGTCCCAGCTTCCAATAACTCAACCTAAGACTTTTTCGACTACTACTGTTTTGCCAATCAATATCATAGGCTCTGCTTTGCCGACTATCGAGCGCTTCCAAAATCGAATGCCCGTAATCTTCCGGCGCCACTTCTTGGTTGGCATTTAGTGCGAATAGGATATAATGATTCCGGCTAAAAAGATATTTTAGCATCAAATTTGGACTTAATTTCAATGGCTGTTCTTCTTGAGCAATGCCTAATCTTACGTGATTATCGACCAGCGCCAAGCCTGCCCTAATCAGCCATTTGGTGGTATCAAGGACTAATTTTATTTTATAGGAATTCAATTTTTGCGCAAGCTGAACCCGTCCCGAAAAAGATTCTTCCGGAGCATGATATATTTTTTGATAGTGCCCGATTTCGTTTGAACTCTCCAAACCTAAATACCAAGCCTTTTTCAAGTCATAAGTAAAACCGGCTGAACTCACCCATTTTTTTCTGCGATAATCTATTGATTGCTCAAAACTGTATTGCCCATTTTGCAAAGGCAAATTCAAGTCTAAAAAAGGCACAATGTCTGACAGCTCGACAGCTTTATTCTTTTGGTTGTCCATGTAGGAAACTCGCCATCTCAATCGCAACTTACGGGCAGGAAAATAATTAATTTTAAATTCAGGAATAAAACTCCACTCTTTCTTTGCTTGCCGGTTGGTCAAATCAAAATCATGCGTATTATACAGACCTGCGGTCAGGTTTTTGCGATTGATTTTTTCATAATTTGCACTTAAACCCAGCTTTGCAGAAAGCCGTCTAGAAATTTTATTTTTAAACATGACGCTTCCGCTAACGATCGGCTGGGTCGATTCTGTCAACTGTTTGGCGCTCCACACAGCTTGATTCCCAATATAATTACGATTAAACCACTCTTCTTCCCGGCGGTTAAGTTGTGCCCATAAAAAATCACCTTTGATGGATTTGCTATCACTAAAATCATAATCAATTCCCCCTGCTAGAATGGCATCCAGATTTTTGGTCGTCTGCGGAGCAATTCTAAAGCTTTTGGGAAAAATATCTTCCATGCTGCCATTTGGTTTTAATTGATTAAGAATTTGAAATCCCTTCAAACCCAAATAATCCTTTACCGACATCGTTTGCTCTCCGGTATTGTTCGCTTTCGCAAAAAACGTAGCTCCTAACCGGCTACTTACCCGAAAGGCATTCCAATCCCCCAGCCATTTTTTATTGTACCCACCCAACAGCTTTAGCTGCCCTGACCATTTTTCTCGTTCACTTTTTTTGATTTGCACATCGATGGCCGTCTTCCCTGACTTCTTGGTTTCTATGTCTTTACTATCGCGATAATTATGAATGACATGAATTCCCGACAACTGATCTACCCGAATGCTTTCCGTCGCCAATTTATGCTTATTATCCAGGATGTCTTTACCCTGTATCAGCAATTTATCTATTTTTTTACCGGCATATTTTATGTCCCCATTTTCATCGACTTCGATACCGGGCAATTGATTCAGAGCGTCCCCCAAACTCACTTCATTCTTTGATAAAAAATAACTTAAATTAAACTTCAACGTATCTCCTCTCTCCGTAATACCTACGGCTTCCCCCTTGACTTCTACGTCCGGCAAGACTAAATCATCAGCTTCTAACATCAAGTCTATTTTCATACTATCCCGCCATACAGAAATTGAATAAAGCAGCTCTTTGTATCCTAAATACTTGATATTCAGATAGTAATCCCCTTTTGAAATATTATTTAGCTGCCACAGGCCGTCTTTATCGACAATGGTATATTTTTTAATAGTAACCGAATCGTTGAGCATAAGCCCGACATAAGCACCTGCAGCAGGGGCGCCATCTTCCAAAACCAAAGTTCCTTTTATCCCGGTCTGAGCCTTCAGTTGAAAACCAACTAAAAGCAGCATTAGCGACAGCAAAGCAAAAGGTCTTTTTATCATGTCATTAGCTTTTGCATACAATAGGTTTTTTGTATGTATTTCGTCACTGTTTAGACACCCTGTATTTTGATTAAAAAATGTCCTTTTTACACCTGTGAACTCACTCCAAAAAGTCGGGCGAAGTGGCTTGTTCTAGTGTCCACAAAATTTCATTCTGTTTTCGCTTTGTTTTAACCCACTAAATCTCCCTTCCCAAGGGAGACTTGTGGTAAACAGAATAAAATTTTGTTCATCTCTTTAACTTTTGGCGAAGTGGGTTTTTCGAAGCAGACTCACCTGTTTTTTGCTAAACTTTTCTCACGTAGAGTAGATGGCGCATGGCCACGACCCATACACTGCATAAAACTCCA
>JALVCY010000483.1 GCA_027009605.1 Saprospiraceae bacterium | reverse complement strand
AATCAGTGGCAGATTCTTGGCGGTTTACCGTGATTCTTCGCTTACCAATCCCGCATTGTTCCTTTTGTTTTGGAATTTTTCCTTCGAGGGGCTTAGCAATCGGGTTTTCTGTTTTTTCTGGCTTTTTCTTTGGGGGGCTTGGCGGTCGGTAGTAGCCAAATTTATTTGGCTATGTAGCAAAGAGCGGAGCGAGTTTGCGTAAGCAGAACCTTGAAAGATTATATCCCAAAGCTCAAACCATATGGAAGCAGTTCTATGAGTTGACAGAGCATCCTGATTATGGGATGCCTTTAAAGCTAGTGCTTCCCGGATTCTAGACTTCGAATTGATAGCGAGTTAAAGGCAGTTTTTGACCTAATTCTTTTTTAGCATAAGAAAAATTAACAAACACCAGCATAATTATCCAAAGAATTGATGTAACTTTGGCAAAAATTGCCTACCATGAAGAAAGCAACCAAAATCTCTGATATTTACCGAGTCTTCAAACCGGAGCCATTGCCAATTAGCGATTTAGCTAATTTCTATATTGACTGCTATGATGTTAGAGGCAATGAAAAGTTTCGTGCTAAAATGTTGCGGCGATTAACTGATAGTGGAGAGTTTCGCCATATCCTATTTGTCGGCTACAAAGGATGTGGAAAGAGTACGGAGTTAAATTACTTGCAAAAAGATCTTGAAGAAAGGAATTTCTTAGTCATTAACTTTTCAGTACGAACAGAGCTTAATCCGTTAGATTTCTCTTACATTGAGTTTATTATTGCGACAATGGGGCAGCTCTTTGAACATGCCCAGAAAAACAGCATCAGAATAAATAAGACTTTCTTTAAAAACATCGAAACTTGGCTCAGAGATAAAGAAGTGAGCGAAGTTTTTGAAAAATACAACATCAGCGGAGAATTGAATGGCGGTGCAGAAGCCAAGGTTAATCTACCGTTTTTAGCCAAAATTTTCGCCAAATTCAAAATAGTCGCCAAAAGCAGTAAATCACTTAAAGAAACTTTAACGCAAACTATAGAGCCCAAATTGGCTGATCTTATTGAATATTGTAACGATTTGATTACAGAAATTAATCTTAGTTTACAGCGTGATAATAAGACCAGCTTAGTTTTTATTATAGAGGACATGGACAAGATTCCTCGCAAAGTGAGCGGTGCTCTGTTTTTTGACTATGGAGCTACTCTACGACAACTTAAAGCTAATTTTATCTTCACTTTCCCGATTGCGCTATATCACGACGCTAGATTTCAAACTATTGATGCTAATTTTGATGATCATAGTATTTTACCGATGATTAAGGTTAAGAATAAGGATGGTTCTATCTACCAACAAGGTGTCAAAGCGATTACTAAAATTGTCGAAAAGCGGATGGATTTAAGCCTTTTTAAAGACTCTACACAATTGCCTGAACTCATTTCCTTAAGTGGAGGAGTCTTGCGAGATTTATTTAGGCTAATTGGAGAAGCGGCAGAGTTTGCCTTGGATGCTAACAACAATCAAATTTCAGAACAAAATATAACAGACAGCATCAATAAACTCAAAGCAGATTATAAAAACAACATCGCCGATAATCCGGAAAATCACTTAACCGTTAATGATTACTATGATGCACTCATCCAGTTAGCCACAAATCCAAATAAAGATGTGGATAATACCCAAGCCGTTTTAGACTTGCGTCAAAATTTGTCTATTTTGGCCTACAATGGAGAGGGTTGGTATGATTTGCATCCGCTCATACGAATCATTCTTAAAGAAAGGGGACGTATTGAATAACCACTTTTTGACTCTTCTTCACACAAGATGAAAGTGGATAAAATGATTTCGGGAAATAGTCATCCTAAACACTAGATTAAAAAAATCTCTATGCCTATTGATTCTGACAACAACTTTAGACGTCTTTTGCGTTTTTTCGTTAGGAGCGATGATTATGGCTTTGTTTTTGCCATTGCCGATGATTTTTCTGTTCGTAATCTAATTAATAGCCAATTAATAAAACTTGCCCAAATTAATGGAAAAACAATACAATTATTTAGTTATAATCCCAACGAAGATTTTGACTTTTGGACACAATTAAAAACAAAAGCCAACCAAACTGACGGACTCATTATAACCTCCATCAGTCCCTATTCATCCGATAACAATGAGAAAAATATTGAATTTATTCAAGGAATCAATTTCTTGCGAGAATCTTTTCATGAATTATACATTCCGATTCTTTTTTGGCTTTCATCGCAAGATGCTTCTTGGTTAGTCCGCTATGCCCATGATTTATATACCCAAAGAACGGGTATGTTGCTGGATTTTCGAGAACATTCTGTAGCAGACAA
>JALVCY010000482.1 GCA_027009605.1 Saprospiraceae bacterium | reverse complement strand
GGTCAACTTCAACTGCGTCGGCGGAAAATAATCGTATTCAATGGCATAACCCGGCCGGAACATCTTGGCATTTTCAAAGCCGGCTATTTTCCGCAAGGCCTTAAACTGGACATCTTCCGGCAACGAAGACGAAAAGCCATTGACATAGACTTCGTGCGTATCTGCTCCTTCGGGTTCGATAAATAATTGGTGTCGATCCCTTCCGGCAAAACGCTCCACCTTGTCTTCTATCGACGGACAATATCTCGGCCCCACGCCCTGAATCCTTCCGGCAAACATGGGCGAGCGCTCAAAGCCTTCCCGCAAGGTATCATGGACTTCTTCGCTGGTGTAGGTGATATAACAAGGCGTTTGATGGACTAGCGGGGGCGTATCCGTAAAGGAGAATTTGGCGGGATTTTCATCTCCCAACTGAATCGTCATCCGCTCATAATCCAACGTGCGTCCGTCCACCCGGGGCGGTGTACCGGTTTTCATCCGGCCGGACTCGAAGCCCAGTTCCACCAATTGTTCGGTGATGCCTTTGGAAGCTTTTTCGGCTGCCCGTCCCCCACCTAATGCTTTTTCTCCGATATGGATGATGCCGTTTAGGAAGGTGCCATTGGTTAGAATGATTTTTTTGGCTTTAATCTCCAGACCTAGGCTGGTTTTGACTCCATAGGCTCGTCCGTCTTTCGACAAAATGCCCACCACCATCTCCTGCCAGAAATCGATATTGGGATGAGCTTCTAACATCAACCGCCATTTCCATGAAAATTTCATGCGGTCGCTCTGTGCACGGGGGCTCCACATCGCCGGCCCCTTGGACAGGTTCAACATCCGAAATTGTATCATCGAATGATCGGTCACTATCCCCGAATACCCGCCCAAAGCGTCTATCTCTCTGACTATCTGGCCTTTAGCTACGCCGCCCATGGCCGGATTACAGGACATTTTGGCGATGGTCTCCATATTCATGGTCACTAAAAGCACCTTGGAGCCTAAGTTCGCCGCTGCAACCGCCGCTTCACTACCTGCATGACCGGCCCCCACCACTATGACATCGTATTCTTGAAACATATTTTTGAAATTGAGTGCAAAGTTACGGGAAAATTGTCGTAGTTTTCCAAAATCTGATGTGATTGGCTGCGTTGGGTCATTTGGGTATTGGAGCTTAGGCTTGTCGTAGATTTTGAAAATCGGTGGGCTTTTGGTTTTATTACTTCGTTATTCGATGTTCGGGGTTCTGCATTCGATATTCTGTTTATTGAAGAAGTTGAGAAGGTTGAGACGTTCGCCTTCGGCTCACTAGGTTGAGAACTCGTCCCGATTACTATCGTGGATACGGACTTCGTGGTTGAGTGCTTCGCAGGTTGAGACGATTTGTTTTTTTTGTTTGGGTTATGATTTCGTTATTCGATGTTCTGCATTCGATATTCTGTTAGGGGGGGCTTTCTACTTCGCTTGTCTGCTTGTTTTTTATTTCGTGCTTGTGCCTTGTCGTAGATTTATTGGGGAACTATAGCGGGGATTATTCCCTACTTCTTAATTCCTGTTAAGAAATCTCTCAAAGTTGGATTTTCCATTGGTATTTCGAATTCATTCGGGAGATGGAGAGCAAGCTTTTTCAGCCAAATAAATTGGGCTGCTACCAATTCCCCAATATTTAAACAGATGACTCGGCGGTTGAAACTGCCGCTACTGTAAACTTTAGGAAAGCTACGACTCCTGCCACCGAAACCCGTCCACATCAAAACCGGCTAAATCCATAACCCGGCTCACCACCGTACCGGCGAGCTCTCGGATGGTCTCCGGCTTAGAATAAAACGAAGGTATAGCCGGACAGATCAGCGCCCCGGCTTCCGCTAAAGCCGTCATATTACGTAAGTGTATCAACGAAAAAGGCATTTCTCTGGGCACTAGGATGAGTCTCCGATTTTCTTTGAGCATGACGTCTGCGGCCCGGGTAATCAAGCTGTCGGAAATCCCTTGACTGACTCGTGCCAAAGTCCCCATAGAAGATGGAATAATAATCATGGTGTCGTATTGCGCCGAACCGGATGCAAAAGGAGCGAAATAGTCATCATTTTCATAATAATCAAATTCCTTGGCTTGCACAAATGGCTGTCCTAGTTCCAATGTCCAGTTTAGAAGGCCGTTTGGAGTCGTTACAACACCTACCCGATTCCATTGATCCGGTATTTGCGCAAGCGCATCTAACAGCAATTTGGCATAAAGACTCCCACTAGAACCTGTAACGGCGACGACAATTTTGCGCATTTTCTACATTTTAGAACAAATAACGGGTAATTTTGCCAATATCGAACAGGAAATATTAGTTACCCAACCCAATACTTTGAACAATAACTGTTTAAGTACCTTTTTTTAACAACTCAATCGAACCATGAAAAAATTACTTCTTTTTGCTCTTACGCTCCCTTTCTTCGCACAAGCTTTTGTGACCCCACCCCAAGACCCACCGGCAAAAAAAATCCATTGGTACACTTGGGAAGAAATGGTCGCCGCAAATGCTAAAAACCCCAAACCCATCTTCGTAGATGTCTATACACATTGGTGTGGTTGGTGCAAAAAAATGGATCGCTCAACTTTCCAAGACCCGGCCATCGTCAAGACGCTAACGCAAGATTTTTACGCCGTCAAACTCAATGCCGAGCAAAAAGAAACCATCCATTTTTTGGGCTCTGATTTAAAATATGTCAAAAATGGCCGTTCCGGTTATCACGAACTAGCATCCGCCCTACTAGACGACCGCATGTCTTACCCCACCACTGTCCTTCTTAACTCAAAATACGAGCGCATTATGATTTCGCCGGGCTACAAGAATGCCAAAAAATTGATGCGCGAACTAAAATACGTAACCAGCGGCGAATACGAGGAAGAAGAGGATTGAGTGGGGTTTAGGTTGTTGAGGGTCTTTGGTCTTTAGGGCGCGCCTGTGGCGCTTTTGGTCTTTGGCTTGGTAGTGGTTGGTTCTTGACTTCTGCATTCTTAAATCGTTAATCGGCATTCTTCATTCTGTTAGTTTTTTAGTTGAAGAAGTTGATTCGCTTTGCTAGTTGAAGAAGTTGAGACGTTCGCCTTCGGCTCTCTGGTTGAGACTCGTCCTGCGGACTTCGTGGTTGAGAGCTTCGCAGGTTGAGACGGTTTGGGTTTTTGTTTGGGTTTTTACTTCGATATTCGATATTTTGGATTCTGCATTTGATATTCTTTTAGTTGAGAAAGTTGAAGAAGTTGATTCACTCGTCCTTCGGACTTCGTTAGTTGATTCGCTTCGCTAGTTGAGAGATATGGATTTTTGATTGGGATTTTACTTCATTCAATCTTGGATATTTGGGAATCTGTATTTGATATTTTTAACTGCCTAATCGTTGAGCTTACTCCGAAAAGTCTGGTGTAGTAGTTTGTTCTTGAGCCCACAAAATTTTATTTGGTTTCTCTTTGACACCCCTTCCACAGGTTTCCCTTTTGTAAAAGGAAACCGTATGGTAACCAAATAAATTTTTGTTCCGTGCTTTAATTTCTGGCAGCGTGGACTTTTCGGAGCAGACTCATCGTTAAACCGCTATACCGCTTGCTGCGGCGTTCAATTTGCAAGATTTCTTTGTTGCCTACCCGTTATACCGTTACACCGTTACACCGTTAATTGCCTTCGGCGTTCAAATTGTGCTTTGCACGTTCAAGTTGCCCTTCGGGCGTTCAATGTCCTTCGGACGTTCAAGGGGAACGCTCTCTTGGCTGCCTAGCCGTTAAGTTCAAGGATTAAGATTTCTTTCTTGCCTTCCCGTTACACCGCTACACCGTTATACCGTTACACCGTTACACCGCTACACCATTCATCCGTCATTCCTTCAAGAACTTACCCACACGCTCCGTCCCATCCCGGTAAATGACCCGAACAAGATAAAGGCCGGCATCCGCATTGCTGAAAGGAATTTCCATTTTGCTGTCTGCTTTTTCCGTAAGGATGACTTGGCCCAACATATTCATAATGACCACTTCTTGGGGCGCAGCAGAAAACTCCAGCATAAGGTAGTTGCCAACCGGATTAGGATAGAGCATAAAGGCCGGCCCGCTTAGCTGCTCAGAAAGCCCATCCGGCGATGTTTGCACATTGATGGTCGTCGATTCCGGGCCCCAGCCCAAATCACAGTATGCTTGCACAAAAATAGCATAAACAGAATTAGGATGAATATTCTCAATTCGTCCTACAGGCTCCGTTATTTCAAAACTCATCCAATCGTCACTACTACCGGCTAGACGATAAGACAAACGATATTGTGAGACGCCGGAAATGGCATTCCAAGACAAGTTAATAGAATTGGCCGAAACACTCTCCGACACCAATCCTGTAACATCACAACCACTTGGCAAGCTCACTTCGGCTAATAGACTATAATCTGACCACGCAAATCCACATTTTGACTGAACCTGATATTCATAGGTCGCTCCGGCCTCTAAGTTATTGATAGTAACAGCCGTTCCTGAAACATTGATGCTTTCCCATGTATTGGCATCCGTCAGACGGTACCTGACGGCATACTGAGACACGCCCGGAATCTCGTCCCATTGCAATCTAATGGATTGATAAGATAGAGCTGTTGCTACAATATTGGATGGTACCGTACAGCCCTCTTGCGTTGTAAAAATAAATACATCGCCATAATCCGAACTATAATTTCCACAATTGGTCATCACTGACATTTCATAGGTAGTTGATTCATTTAGACCGGTCAATTGGATAGAAGTACCGTTTTCGCTTTGCATCAACCAACTGGTCGCTCCTAATTCTCGATAACGAACCACATAACCTGTTGCAGCCGCCACGACATCCCAACCAATCGTCGCCTCTGTCGAAGAGACCGTTATGGAGGTCACATTAACGGGCGCATCACATGAGGACGGCATGGTAAACGTATCCAAAGTGGAATACACCGACCACCCACCGGTACAGTGCCCTTGAATCTGATATTCATAAGTCGCTTCCGGTGTCAAATTTGTCAAGGTCACGGTATTCGTGGACACCGTCCGGGTCTGCCAAGTCGTAGCGCCTTCCACCCGATAACGAATTTGATATGAATTCACGCCGGCAGCAGAAGCCCAAGTCACTACAGCCGAATTACTTTGTACTTCCACGTTTATTGCCGTCGGTATCGGACAACTTTCCGTCACCACAAAACTATCTTGCGCCAAACAACTATGCGCATCCGTCACCGTCACATAATATGTATTTTCCGCAAGGCCGGCAATATCTTCTGTTTGCGCTCCTGTTGACCAATTATACGCATAGGCAGGCGTCCCACCGGTGACCATCAAATCAACGGCGCCATCTGTTCCCCCACTGCTCGCATTAGTTATATTGGCGGTCAACTGGATGGGGTCCGGAGACTGAATGACAAAATCCCCAACAGTCGTATTGCCATCTGCGTCCGTCACCGTCACCGAGTAAGAACCGGCGGATAAATGACTATTACTACCACCGCTCCAAGCATAAGTATAGGGTATCGTGCCCCCGGCCACTACAGCCTGTGCACTCCCATCAGCACTTCCAAAACAGGTCACATCTGTGGTCTGTACCGCCAATGTCAAGGAATCCACCAAGTAACATAAAGCTAAAGACCAGCCATTGAGTGAACCGCCATCCCCACTATATAAATCTTCTATCTGTAGCGTCCAATCCCCTTGAATATCCTTACCCAAAAAATCATTCAAATTTCCGTAAGGATGATAAGTCTCTCCACCAACCGGCGGACAAGGAATAGCCGCATAAGCATTTGCGGAAGCATCATCAAAACTCATCAAAATATTATCTTCGCCATTGCATATTTGGTTCAACAACAGCACTTCACTACCGTCCGGGCTAATTAATTTTATTATCAAATCATTAATCCAAGTATGGGAAATATCCAAATTGGTCAATCTAATAGAAGTCAAACTTCCCGCTTCCGCAATATGTATGGTAGAGGAGATTGTCCCCGTAGCATTAGTGGGTATGGCCACCGGAATATCCGCTGCCGTAAAACCGGAGCAAAAAATCGCCTTGGTCGTAAAAGAGAACACCGTAGAAGCCACATTCTCATGACATGGATTGGACGCCAAAACCCGCCAATAATAAGTTGTCGCAGGATTCAATACCGTACTCATCTGGTAACTCGTTTGATTGGTAAGCATTTTGGACTCTATCAAAGTGGTCAGGTTAGAATCCGCAAAAACTTCAACCCGATACGTCTGTGCATTCGGTACAACTTCCCAAGTCAACTGCGGCAAAACCGAAGTTCCGGTACTGCCATCTGCCGGCCCGGTCAAAGTCGGAGTCATCGGATCCGCTTGCGCCGAAAAGACATATAATTCTTTCGAGATGGTGCCCGGTGAGCCGGTAACTTCAAGATGAAGGACATGGTCTCCATCCGCCAAGCTGTCTGTTGTGTTCACCGAAACCACTGAAAGACCGGGGACATCCAATGAGACGGGATTCATTTCAACGGACATTCCGGAAGGGACGTTCGTCGCCGCAATAGAAACATTTCCTGTAAATCCTGCAATACTCGTCAAAGTCATGTCCGTCGTGCCGGTCGCCGGCGCACACAAGAACAGGCTATCCGGCGAAAGCGCCACCGCAAAACCGGCTTGCGCCGCACTAATCGTAAAATTAGTATTGCTCACATCGAAAAAGATATTATCATGTGCTTTGACCATAATTCTGGCCGTGGAAGTGGTTTGAGCAGGCATGGTCACCTGTTGGCTACCGTCATTGGGCACATTCGATGCCAAGACTTCCGGATAAGTATGGCCTCCGTCAAAAGACAATAAAATATCCACCATTTGAGCATTGATGGGTGCTGCCGTAGTATTCGCCACATCCCAAGTCACTGTCCTAAGACTTTGAGCCGACCAATCTACATTGGTATTGGGGACTGTCACCAAAAACGGGCCTGCAGCCGCTTCAGTAGTGACTGTCACCATATCTTCACTATTGCATCCCCCCCCCGGGTGATTATCTCTTATGGTTACCTGAAAATCCATCGTCCTGCTGACAGAAGGCAAGACTTCCCAAGTAGGTGTCGTATTGGTCAAAATATCTTCCAGCCTAGGGAAGTAACGCTTTGGGCTGGCCGTCGGATTAAATGACCGAAAAGCCGGCCCGCCTGTTGCTGTCGATTCGGGTGGCATCGCTGCCGTTTCCGAATTCATCTGCTCCCAACAATACGTGATAGGGTCTCCATCATCATCTGCCCCGATAGCGGTCAATACAAACGGTGTCGAAACCGGAATATGATAATCCGCCCCTCCATTGACTACCGGCGGTGTATTGTTTAAGGCAACCACCGTCGGGCAGCCACTACTCGGCCCGGAAGTAATATTAGCATGTATTTCCTGCAAACTAATCGCATGAAAATAAGCATCGCTATGATTTTGCACATTGGGATAACAAATCCCCGCATAACCCATTATGGTCGAAGCACTCCCCGGCTCCATCGCCGTGGCGTCTGTCCGGTTACAAGCGTTGTTTTGGGTATGGTGCGCCCCAAATTGGTGCCCCATTTCGTGTGCCACATAGTCAATATCAAAAGGATCGCCCACCGGATCCGGACGCCCCGTCACCCCTTGAGCCTTATAACTTGTACAAGGCGAATGAAGAGCCGCTATCCCGCCTCCACCGGTGCTAAAGACATGGCCAATATCATAATTAGCCGAACCAATCACATTGTCCACAGTGGTTTGATTCTCTCCCAACATCGTCTGGCCATCATCATTGGTATAAGGGTCGGTGGCTCCATCCAAATAAATCAATTGATCATCATTGGCAACGATAACCATCGTCACAGCCAATTCCCGTTCATAGACTCCATTGACCCGGGTCATGGTCGTATTCATAGCGGCCAACACATCATTTACCGTGCCCCCATGAAACTGTGCGTACTCACCGGTACAAGCCAAAGCCAAACGATACGTCCTAAATTGACAATCGCCCACCTCCGCATCATCCAACAAATTATTTTTTATTATTTTCTTTTTTTCGTCTGCAAATTGACAAGTAAAAGGCTCATTATCGACGTAATTTTTCTTATCATACACCACATAATGCTTGGTATCCCCTTTGGCATAAGGATCTATAAACCAAGTCCGGTTATCAGAAAGTACCATGGCATGAAAGCCTTTCGGCGAAATATCAAACCGTACATTTATTCCGGGATTATCAACTGCCCAACCTTTAAAAGACTTGATTTTGGGATACTTCGCTGCCAGCTCCGGCGCAAAAATAGAAGCTTCGACTACTTTAAACTGCTGCATCTTCCCATCCGGGGTCGGTAGCTCTAACAATTTGCCTACAAACGTATCTCCTTGATTCCAAGTATTTAACGTTTTAAGTTTTACGCTCATCGCTTTGAAGTCAAGCGCCACCAACCGGTATTTTTGGGGTACAATCTGCCGCATGGACTCTTTTCCGGCAACGGAGATTTCAGATACATCCTCCCAAAGAGAAGAAGCTTGCGCAAAAGAAGAAATCCCTATTGCCCCAAGCAATAAAACAAAAATAAATCGACGAACCATGATTAAATTTTTTCCAGCTAAAAAAAAGTCTTAGGTATTGTACTGCAAAAAATATGCTAGAATCTTGGGGGATGGGAGTTGTGAGTTGAGAAAGTTGATTCGCTGCGCTAGTTGAAGAAGTTGATTCGCTCGCTTGATGCTCGCTAGTTGAAGAAGTTGAAATCTGCGGGGAATTTAAGTGGTGAGTAGTGAGTAGTGAGTAGTGAGAGATGAGTAGTGAGAGATGAGTAAGCCGGAATCTGCGTACATCTGCGGGAATTAAAGTGGTGAGTAGTGAGTAGTGAGTAGTGAGAGATGAGTAGTGAGAGATGAGTAAGCCGGAATCTGCGTACATCTGCGGGAATTAAATCTGCAAAAAAATCATCGCCAAAATATCAGCGAAAATTCTCCAATCTTCCGTATCTTGCCCAAAATCCCCAACATGGCTATGCGCAA
>JALVCY010000481.1 GCA_027009605.1 Saprospiraceae bacterium | reverse complement strand
CGGAACTGCTCCATACTTCTTAACTCTTAAATCTGCATTCTTCAATCTTAACTCCTGTAGGGGGCATGCCGGATTGAAGAGTTAAGATTTACGATTTTAGAAGTGATTAGATTTGGGTTTTTGATTAGATTGTTCCTTAGAAAGCCAAAGCCAAGTTGGATTTTTAGTTGGTAGTTCCAAATTTATTTGGAACACGTTTTTTCAGCCAAATAAATTTGGCTGCTACCAGCTCCCCCGAACAGTTTTCCATATCGAATGTAACGGCTGTTTCAACTGCCGATGTAGCCATGGAGCGCAGCAACATGGCGCCACGAGCAACCCCGATAAAAGGAAAAGCAAAGTTGTCTTTTTAAGTTGGTACTTCCGAATTCATTCGGGAGAAGGTGAGAGATTCTTTCAGCCAAATAAATTTGGCTCTACCAACTCCCCAAAATATTTAAAGGCCATAAAGTCCCCTTTCCGCAAAGGGGATTTTTGGGGATTTTATGAAAAAAGTCTTTAAATATTTTGGGGATTCGGAGCAAGGATTTTTAGCCTAGTGTTCAAGTTGGTACTTCCGAATTTATTCGGGAGATGGAAAGATTTTTTCAGCGAAATAAATTTGGCTGCTACCAAACCATAGACTCCCCAATTTTTTGCGAAAGCCCAACCCCAAAACACTAAATTCCCGACAATCCCCTAAAAACATCAAAATAATCCGTAACTTTAGGCGTAAATACAACAAAAACAAGGATTATGAGAAGCGTAAAGGAAGGGAAAAAGTGGGGAATACTGACTTTTATTCTCCTAGTATTGATGAATACGAATACGGCCTTTGCCCAAAGTTGGTCACCTATTGGGCCGGGCGGCGGTGGATGGATTACGGCGCTGACCGTTGTAAATGACAATGCACATACCACGTATGTAGGCTGCGATGTGGGCGGGATTTATAAAAGTACCGACAATGGCCAAACTTGGACGATTAAGGACAATGGGCTGCCGATGTATTTCATGCATGATATTGCTTACGATAAAAACAATCCCAATACCTTGTATTTGGCCTGCCGGGCCGGTGTTTTTAAAAGCACGGATGGTGGGGAGTTATGGGTGGCTAAGCGCGATCATTTTCCGCCTTACGCAGAATTTGAGCATAGTGCTCCGATTAGTGACATTGCCATCGCTCCAACTAATCAAAATATCATTTTTGCCGGTGTGGGAGTACCCAATACGGGCTACGACTTAGATGCCTTTCAGTGGCAAACCGCACAAACCAAAGGAACCATCTTCAAAAGTACGGACGGTGCGGACACTTGGACTGTAATTCATGATACGGGTATTCCTGTCGATGCGATGATTTACTCTTTGACGGTTCATCCGACCAATGCGGACATCGTTTATGCGGCCACCAGTAATGGCGTGTATAAAAGTGTGGATGGTGGAGCCAACTGGGTATTGAAAAATACCGGAATCCCCCATGGATTGACCATGAAAATTGTGATTTCGCCCACTTCGCCGAATACCTTGTATGTATCTATTTGGGCAGAGCCCGGAAGTGCTACTTGGCAAGGCGGGATTTATAAGACAACAGATGGCGGCGAAAATTGGGTGGCTAAAAACACCGGGCTTCCGCAAGTTGTTGATCCAGAAAGGGGGCTGACCACTAATTACCCTACGCTAGTCATTGACGAAAATAATCCGGACATTCTTTACACCGGAAATATGGCTTGGACTCCTGATCCGGGTGTCTTTAAAACGGTCGATGGGGGAGAGCATTGGACGTTGACCACCCGCCCGGATCCACCTAATCCCAATGTGGACATGGGGTGGAATAATAATGGCGTTTCCGCTTCGGTCATTGCCATTGATCCTAATAATTCGTCTAGCTTGTATTTGGGCACTTCGATGCATGTATATAAGACCGATGATGCCGGCGACAACTGGGCGCAAGTAATCACCAACGATATGGGCAATGGCTATTGGCAAGGAAACGGCTTGGAAACCACCGTCGTCGAAGCGATTGCGATTGACCCAAATGACCCTAATAAATTATATGCCGGATATTGGGACATTGGTTTTTTGAAAAGCATAGATGGTGGGCAATCATTTAAAAAGGTAGATACCGGATTCGGCGAGTACAAGTCCAACTGTTTTGATATTGTCATAGACCCGGACAACTCGGCCATTCTCTACGCCGCCAATGGTTGGTGGGAAACCAAGAAGGGAGCCGTCTATAAAAGTACGGATTTTGGCGAAAGCTGGACAGTCATCAACAATGGATTGCCTGATACTATAATATGGTCTATTGCCGTAGATAAAAATAGCCCCGCTAATTCGAGAACTCTCTACGCC
>JALVCY010000480.1 GCA_027009605.1 Saprospiraceae bacterium | reverse complement strand
TTATACCGTTCATTGCCTTTGGCTCCCTGGTTGAGACTCGTCCTTTGGACTTCGGGTTGGGAGCTTCGCAGGTTGAGACGATTGGGTTTTTGTCTGGGATTTTACTTCATTATTTGATATTTGGAATTTTGTTTGGTTTTTTAGTTGAAGAAGTTGATTCGCTTCGCTAGTTGAAAAAGTTGATTCGCTTCGCAAGCTTCGCTAGTTGATTCGCTTCGCTAGTTTAGAGGTTTGGGTTTTTGATTGGGATTTTACTTTATCATTTGATATTTGGGATTCTGTAATTGATATGGATGTAAGATTTTTTAGCTGCCTAGCCGTTAAACCGTTAAACCGCTGCACCGTTATATCGTTCATTGCCTTTGGCTCTCTGGTTGAGACTCGTCCCGATTACTATCGTGGATACGGACTTCGGGTTGAGTGCTTCGCAGGTGGAGACGATTGGGTTTTTGTCTGGGATTTTACTTCATCATTCGATATTGGGCATTCTACCGATAACCGCAAAAAAAAACTCCTACATCACGGGAGGGTGGATGTAGGAGCGAAACTAAACATACTATGAGAAAACTACCGTTACAAAGATAAGACAGATTGGGCTACCGGCATACTATTATATGGAAAGCGGGCACTTATTTTTAGGCAACGGGTATAAAACATTAAAAAAATACATATACTTAAAATAACAGATGTCTGGTAATCTGTTTATTTGGGTGTTGCTTGAAAAATTTGGACGCCTAAGCCTAAGTTCACCGAGAAAACACTAAGCTTTCATTGGGAAGACTTGGTGTAACTCTTCTGGCGGACATTGTTCCGGTATCGAGCGATATTATCAGTTACAAAGGTGTCGCCGCACAGGGGCTGACAACAGAGAAGACACAGCCGGGGTGCTCATCCCTGAAAGCCCCGGCGGGGCGATATCTTTGTAAGAATAAAAATAGTAGGGATATCAAGCTCCGTAGGAGCGACACCACGCTGCATTAGACCATTGTAGCCAAATAAATTTTGGGAAGTTAAGATTAAACCACTACATACAACTTTACGGCCTCAATCAGGAATTACCAAACAACCATCAACCAAGAGCTCAATCATTAAATTGTACCCGCTCCTGAAACTTCAAGCTGCCTTCTTTAAAATAAGGATTAGTCCAAGAGTCATCCGGTTTTAGCGCAAGTTGATGACGGCTCTTCACCTTTTTCTTTCGCTTGACATTATAACGAAAACGATAGTGGTCGTACAGGCGCATCATCTCCCCAAAATAGACATCGGCCACGGAAGTGTCTCCTTTGATGACCACAAAATTCTCGTCGTTTTTGCTGGAAGCGGGATTGCTAAAATTATGACTACCCACAATCACAATCGGGTCTTCCGTGGTAAAATCTAAAATCAAGGTTTTTAGGTGAATCAGGATGTTGCCTCTTTGGCCTTTGGTGCTTTCTTTGAGAAAACCTTCCAGACCTTTATTCAAGATGGCGGGTACGGTAAAAGAACGATTTCGGTGTAAACCGGTGATACTGGTTCGGCTGTTTTGAAGACCGTACCGGATGATGGAGTGATGATCTTTGATGGCTTGGGTAATCCGTTTGTGCATCCGGAATGTGGAGCACAGAAAGAGTTCTGATTTTGCATTTTTGATATAGCTTTCCAGCAAATCAATATCCACAAATTTGGAGCGCGGACTAAATGAAGGAAATAAATCTTTGTCTTGTGGCAAGGGGTGAACCTTGTTAATGTGTTTCTTCGTGTCGCCTCTGCCTTTACTTTCCAACAATTGATTAAAAAGGATGCTGTACTCCTGCGCTAGCTCTTTGTCCTTAATGACGTGGACGACGTTGGCTTGGCGCCAAAGGCCGTTGGGCGTAAAGTTTGCCGTTCCGGTCAGTACCGCTTGGGGCACCAATTCTCCTTTTCTATTTTTTTTGGAGAGTACCATAAATTTTTGGTGAAAGATGGCACTGGTGACTCTAGGTTTTTTGTGTTTTTTGGAGATGGGCTTCAGATGGTGCTCATTATCAGCGGTTTGTGCATCTTTTTTGCGTGCATGATAGACGATATTGAGCTGAACTCCTTTATCTTCTGCAGCTTTCAACAAATCCACAATGCCATCATATTCCATTTCGTAAATGGCTACATCAAGGGCGTAATTTTCGTTTTTGGCAGACTTAATAAAGTTTTCTATCTTTTGGCGTAAGCCGCGTGTCAGCCAGTCTCTAGCTTGCTGAAACAAAGGGGCTGATTCATCATCCGGATTGGTCTTTCCAAACTTTTTGTGTGCGTAGGCCTGACTGGCGGCGACCGCACGATTAAATACAATTTGATGCTTTCCTTTATTTA
>JALVCY010000479.1 GCA_027009605.1 Saprospiraceae bacterium | reverse complement strand
ATGCCTAACCACTAAGGACACGAAGTTGCCACTAAGAATTCACTAAGGTATTGATTGTCAACAAGTTAAACACCGTCTTTTTGTGCAATTTTTTACTCCCGGTCTAAGATATTTATTATTTTTATATTCTAATTTTTTTCTTTCGTTTACCCTGTTGAACAGTTGAACAGTGAGTCTGCTCCGAAAAGTGGGTATAGCGGTTTGCTCTTGAACCCACAAAATTTTATTTGGTTTGCTTCCTTATTTTTAACCCTAACTATCCCCTTAAGAAGGTCTCGATAGCTATCGGGATAAGGTAAACCAAATAAAATTTTGTTCATCGCTTTAGTTTCTGGCAGAGTGAACTTTTCGTAGTGGACTCAACGCTTAAATGGGCTTGAAATGTGTCAAAAAACAATCTATATTCGATGATGTCATATATTTAACATTGTTTGTCATGAAAGGGATTGGATTAAAAACTATATTTGTGCCACAAAAATGAAAATATGTTACTAAGAAAGTTTCCAATATTAGTTTCCTTGATGCTTGTTTGGTTGGTGAGTGGATTTACGCTTGCGCAAAACGGGATTGTTCGCGGGAAAGTATATGATAAAGATACCGGTGTACCAATTGGATATGGAAGTGTATTTGTCGATGATGGGACATTGGGGAGTATGACGGATGACGAAGGCTTTTATACGATAGCGGATGTGCCGGTAGGGGAGCATGTCTTGTTCTTTTCCTTTTTGGGCTATGATTCTTTGTCGGTAGCTTTTACGATGAGAAAAGGCGGGGTTATCAACCAGACCTTATATGCCGTGCCGTCGAATATTCGGATAAAGGATGTGGTCGTGTCCGGGCAGAAGCAACTCTTGAAGAAGAAAGTGATGGTATCCACGATAAAATTGACGCCCAAACGATTGAAGGCCTTGCCTTCGACGGGAGGAGAGTCCGATATCGCTCAATATTTGCCGGTGTTGCCGGGGGTTATATTTTCAGGAGACCAAGGCGGCCAGTTGTATATACGGGGTGGCTCGCCAATACAGAATAAGGTATTGTTGGACGGAGTGCCTATTTACAATCCGTTTCATTCTATTGGTTTTTTCTCGGTATTTGAGACGGAAACGATACAGTCGGTTGATGTATTGACGGGAGGCTATAATGCGGAATATGGGGGGCGGATTTCGGCCATCGTGGACATCAAAACACGAGTAGGCAATAAAAAACGGCATAGCGTGACGGCTAGTCTGAATCCATTTGTGGGCAAATTACTGGTAGAAGGGCCTATCGTCCCTCTTAATACAGACGGCAAGAGTGGGAGTATCTCCTATATGCTGACGGGCAAGCATTCGATTATTGACCAAACTTCCCAAAAGATTTACAACTATGTGCCGGGTGGGAAAATTCCGTTCAAATTTGATGATTTGTATGGTAAAGTATCTATTGTCGCTCCTTTGGGCAGTAAGTTTGACTTTTTTGGCTTTCATTTTAAGGATCAAGTGGTATTTGATAGTTTGGCTAGTTATGATTGGACGACTACCGGCGGTGGGATGAATTTTAATCTTTTGCCGAAAGGCTCTCCAACTATTATTAGCGGGCGGATTGGAGGCTCTAACTACAAGGCTAGCACAAGTAATACTATTGATACTTTCCCAAGAGTGAGTGGGATTGGTGGCTTTAATTTTGATTTGAAGTTTACTAATTTTGGGAAGAGAAATGAAGTCAATTATGGACTGGGTATCAGTGCTTTTAAGACTGATTTTACCTTTCGGAATCGCTATAATCTGACCATCGATCAAGTGGAAAATACCACAGAGATTATGGCTTTCGCAAAATATAAACAGCAAATCGGTAAACTGATTATTGAGCCCGGGGTTCGTTTAAATTTTTATGCATCGCTGAATTCTTTTTCGCCGGAAGGCAGGTTGGGACTAAAATATAATGTGACGGATTTTTTGCGTTTGAAGTTAGCGGGGGGGATGTATGCCCAGAATCTGACGAGTACCGTCAATGAGCAGGACATCGTTAATTTGTTTGTTGGTTTTCTGTCCGGGCCTGATGGGCAATTATTTAAGCCTAATTCTACGACCGAAAAGGCCACTAGCCACTTGCAACAATCGCTTCATGCTGTGGGAGGGGTAGAAGTGGACTTGTCGAATCGTCTCGAGCTAAATATAGAACCTTATATCAAAGAATTTACTCAACTGATTAGTCTGAATCGGGGTAAACAAACAGCGGCTGAACCCAATTTTGTAACAGAAACCGGCGAAGCGAAGGGGATTGATTTGTTATTGAAGTATCAGACTCCAAAATGGTATATCTGGACAACCTACTCCCTAGGACAAGTGACTCGAGATGAT
>JALVCY010000478.1 GCA_027009605.1 Saprospiraceae bacterium | reverse complement strand
TTGCCGAATAATATTCGGGGGGGGGTAATTGCTACCAAATTTAATTTGTTCATGATAAAAAAGTTTATAAGCCCAGTATCTAGTGCTGAACTTTAGTGAAAAAATAAATTCATCTTGGATAGAAGTAATCATCAAAACCTACACAAAAAAGCTTACACTTTACTTCTATTTTATCTATTCACCCTACTTGCAGGGAATGCCGAGAACTCCACTTATCTCCGGTTCTCAAAACCAAATATACGTATTTTTATATATTGCTGCAATTTTTTTTAATAGATAGATTGAATCTCCGGACTTAATACTTACGTTGGAATCATTCTTAGTCCCACAAAATTTTGCGGTGTCAAAAGGAAACCAAAATTCGACTTTTGGGAGTAGACTCGTTTATGGCTCGTAAATGGTAGCAACCAAATTTATTTGGTTGAGCTCAAAGAGCGCAGCGACTTTGATGAGTCGTTATGTGCGCAAATATCTTTTTGACGACGGATTTTAGCTTCTTTTTCGTCACAGCCAAATAGCACATTTTAGCTTTTTTGCGGTCATTCATGACTCACCAATCCCGCCGCTTCGCTGTAGGTTTTGCAATCCGCTTCTGTGTTTTTTGGTGCTACGTTATTCCGAATCCCCATGCAAGCATTCAAATAAATGCTCCGACTCTCGAACCGTCACAAAAGCAGTGACCACGTCTCCAACCTGAAAGACCGTATCTCCATGCGGCATAATCAAATGCCCACCCCGTTTGATGGAGACCAAAATACAATCTTTGGGTAGTTTTTTGGCGATTTCTACGACGGATTTGCCGATGGCGTTATCGTTAGGACCTAGGGGAATCTCTACCAATTCATTGGCTTCATGGTGAAGATGTTGGATGGTTTCTTGTTTCTTTTTGTATTCTTTTCGTTTGGTAATGGCTAGATTGTAGGCGCGCAAAATATTTCGTCTTTTGAGTAGGCCGACGACTTGGTACGGGTCTTCCCGGGAAACGACCGGCATACTGGCTATCCCCCGCGCACTCATTCGCGGCAACGCATCCCCAATGGCTTCATCGGCATAGGTCACCAAAATGTGCGGCCAAGTAGTCGCTATTTTTTTGACCGGTGTTTTACTTGGGAGTCCTTCTCTCACCGCTTTTTCTACGTCGGTCAAGGTGACGATACCGTATAGTTTATTGGATTTGTCCAAGACTAGGATAGACCGAGTATGCGCTTTCGCTAAAATCTTGGGAATGGCGGAATAAGGCAAATCAAAGCTGACCGTTTCGGGATTTGGCGTAAGCACTTCCGAGACGGCTACATTCTCTAAAATATCAATATCTTGTCCCCGCTTAATGCGAATCCCCCGACGCAATAATTTTAGACTATAAATGGACTCGCCATTCATTAGCGATTGACCCACGGACGTTGAAACGACAATCACAATCATCAAAGGCAAGATAATATGATAATTACCGGTCAACTCAAACATCATCATCATTGCCGCCATCGGTGCTTTAGATATGGACGCAAATACAGCCGCCATCCCCAATAACGCATACGCTCCCGCCGGTGCCGGAATCCCCGGAAAGAAATAAGTCAAAATCATCTGCAAGGAAGTCCCCAATAACGCTCCAATAAACAACGAAGGCGCAAATATCCCACCCGAACCACCGGAACCAATGGTCAAGCTGGTACTAATAATTTTTAAAATCAAGAGTGAAACTGCCGTAAATAATGCCAGCTTACTGGCGAGCGCAATTTCCAAAGTTTCATAGCCGACCCCAAAGACATGGGGAATGACTTCCCAAGACAAGTTGGGATGGATGTTGGCATACATCAAGCCCAATACCCCAAGGAAGAAGCCACCTACTGCGGGTTTTAGCCATTCCGGCAAGCTTTTTATTTTTGCGAAAGCAGTCTCCGTGCGATACAATGCTCGTGTAAAAGTCACCCCCGCGACCGCCCCTAAAGCCCCTAGAATCAAGTAAAAAGCAAATTCCCAAAGGCTATTGATTTGGTATTCAAAAGGAATCGAGAAGGCGGGCGCATCCCCAAAAGCAACCCGGCCAATGACACTCGCCGCTACCGCCGCAATCACCACCGAACTAAAATACCGAACATAAAACCGCCCCAAAATAACTTCCAACGCAAAAATAACCCCCGCAATCGGCGCATTAAAGGCGGCCGCAATCCCACTCGCCGAGCCACAGGCAACCAAATTGCTGACTCGATTTTCGGATAACTTGAGCACTTGTCCGACCAAGGAGCCGATGGCAGAGCCGATTTGGACAATAGGGCCTTCCCGGCCTGCCGAGCCGCCACTACCAATCGTGATAGAAGAAGCCAGCGTTTTGACCAAGATGACACGGGGACGAATAAAACCGCTTTTTAGGGCAACCGCTTCCATGACTTCCGGGACACCGGCCCCCTTGGCTTCCTTGGCAAAATAATGAATCAACAAACCCACCAACAAGCCACCAAATGCAGGCACGAGTACAATATACGCCTTGCCCCCATCTTTGGTCACTTCCGGTATCCACTCAAAAAAAACGTAGGAATTCCATTTAATCAGGTATCGAAATAATACGGCCCAAGCTCCGGTAGCCACTCCCACCACGAGCGCTGTTGTCAAAAAAAGGACATCTGCCGAAGGCTGCCATCTTTTGATGAGATGATGAATTTGGGTAGCGATTTTACTGGATGAGATGCCCATCTATCGATTTATACGGTTGTTCGATGTGCAAATCTAACGATTTTTTTGGGGGAATGGGTTATGGATTACAATTTTGGTAATCGTAATGGACAACTTTCCAAAAGTTTTAAACTTTTGTGGTTACTCCGAAAAGCCGGGTGTAGGGGTTTGTTCTTGAGCCCACAAAATTTTATTTGATTTCTTTATGAAAACCCTTCCACTGCCGATAGGAGGAATCGGCACTTTTTGCAAAAGATAAGGTAAACAGAATAGCCCCGGCGAAGCGACACCACGCTGCACTAAACGGTCTCTGTCTTGAGTCGAGGAGTTTCGACAATTCGATCAAAATAATTTCTAAGGATAGATTCGCTCAAATCAGGGTGTGCGATTTCCGCAAGGGCGTGGACTCTTTGTTTAAGCGTTTTTCCCGTAAGGTGGGCGACCCCGTATTCGGTAACGACATATTGTACATGACTGCGAGTCGTCACCACGCCGGCGCCCGGTTTTAGGAAAGGAGTGATTCGGCTGATTCCTTTGCTGGTGGTGGATGGCAGCGCAATGATTGCTTTGCCGCCTTTGCTAAGGGTCGCTCCCCGGATAAAGTCCATTTGTCCGCCCGGCCCTGAATAAATATCCGGTCCAATCGAGTCTGCACAGATTTGTCCGGTGGCATCGACTTCTATAGCCGAATTAATGGCTATCATTTTTGGATTTTGCATAATCATGGAGACATCGTTGACAAAGTCCGCTCCCCGCATCTCAATATAAGGATTGTCATCCACGTAATCATATAAGCGGCGAGTCCCCATCAAAAAGGTAATGAGCGCTTTACCCGGATTAATGGCTTTGTAGTTGCCATTAATGACATCTTTCAAAATTAAGTCAATGACCCCATCCGAAATCATCTCCGAATGAATCCCTAAGTCTTTGTGATTGCCTAATTGAGCCAATACAGCATTGGGAATATTACCAATACCCATTTGGAGCGTACTTCGGTCTTCAATCAAATCGGCGATATATTTTCCAATGCGTTTTTCGACGGCATTAGGGGTGGTTATTTTGGCTTCAATTAGGGGCTCGTCGTATTCTACAAAAATATCCAATTCGGAAATGTGAATGATGCCGTCACCGTGAGTCCGGGGCATTTGTGGGTTGATTTGAGCAATGACTAGCTTAGCGCTTTCAATAGCTGCGGGCGTAGCGGCGACTGTCGTGCCCAAAGAGCAATAACCATGTTTGTCCGGTGGGGAGACTTGAATTAAAGCAATGTCTAAGGGCAAGACTCTATTTCTAAAGAGTGCGGGAAGTTCGCTTAAAAAAACCGGAGTATAAGAGCCGTTACCTGCCTTTAAAGTATGGCGTACATTGCCGCCGACAAAAAAAGAATTGACATGAAAGGAAGACGCCAGCTTGGGGTTGGCATAAGGTGCCGGCCCCTCGGTATGTAGGTGGCAAATCTCCACATTGGATAGTTCGTCGGCTCTATCTGTGAGTGCTCGAATTAAAGCCTGTGGTGCTGCGACTGCGGCTTGGACATAGACTCTATTGTTAGATTTGACAATTTTTAGTGCTTCTTCAGGAGTGACTGATTGGTACATTGCTTTATTTTAGATTCGGGCAAAGTTAGAAGGTATTCCGGACAAAAAGCACTGATATCTGTTACCAAATTCGGTGAGTGGTGTTGGCTATATTTTCAAACCCAGTTCTAAGCCTTCGCGAATGGCTCTTTCGGCGTCCAATTCTCCGGCCCATTTAGCGCCCCCGATGAGATGGACTTGGTCTCCGAAGGCCTGTTTTAGTTGGTCATAAAGGGTGTTTTCGGAGAGCTGGCCGGCGCAGATAACCACATTGTCCACGGGCAAGATTTCCTTTTTTCCTTTTCGCTCCAGATGCAGTCCGGCATCATCAATTTTTTCGTAAGTTACGTTTGCTTGCATCTTGACGCCTTTAAATTGGAGCAGACGCCGGTGAATCCATCCGGTCGTTTTGCCTAGTTTTCCGCCCATTTTGCCTTTGCTTCGTTGAAGTAGATAAATCGTCCGGGGTGATGGCGATGGCTTGGGTTGGAGCAAGGCACCGCGGACGGTATATTTTCGGTCGATGCCCCAAGTTTTGGCAAAGTTTTCCAAGCTGTGTTCTTCATCGGCTTCCGCCAAAAAAGCTGCCATGTCAAAGCCTATTCCACCGGCGCCGATGATGGCCACTGTTTTTCCGACAAAGGCACCATTAAATACTTCGGGATAAGTCAACACCTTGGGATGGTCAATGCCTGTGATGGATGGGATTCTGGGTTTTACGCCGGTGGCTACGACGACTTGGTCAAATGGCTCTAGTTCCTGTTCGTTGGTGTCCCAATTAAAATGTACTTCCACGCCCAGCAAGTCCAATTGCCGGGAAAAATATCGAATGGTCTCCTTAAAATCTTCTTTTCCGGGAACGGTGGCTGCCATCCGGAATTGGCCGCCAATGGTGTCGGTTTTCTCAAAAAGATGGACTTCATGCCCCCGTTCGGCAGCTGTGACGGCCATGGATAATCCGGCCATTCCTGCTCCAATTACCGCTATTTTTTGCGCAAGCGAAACCGGTTTAGAGACCAAAATGGTTTCGTTAGCGGCTTTGGGGTTGACTAAGCAGGTGGCGGGCTTACGCTGAAAAATACGGTCGAGACAGGCTTGGTTGCAGGCAATACAAGTATTGATTTCATCGGCCTTGTTGGCCATCGCCTTGCGGCAAAAATCAGGGTCTGCCAAAAAAGGACGAGCCAAGGACACCATGTCGGCTTGCCCACTGCTTAGGATGTGTTCGGCTACTTCGGGGGTGTTGATTCGGTTGGTGGTGACTAGGGGGATGTTGACTTCTCCCTTCATCCTAGCCGTGACCCAACTAAATCCGCCTTTGGGAACTAATGTGGCAATGGTGGGGACTCTGGATTCATGCCAACCTATTCCGGTATTAATGATGGTGGCGCCGGCTTTTTCGATGGCTTTCGCCAAAAGGACGACTTCTTCCCAGGTGCTTCCATTTTCGACTAAGTCCAACATGGAGAGCCGGTAAATAAGGATAAATTTTTCACCCACTTGGGCTCTGGTTTGGCGGACAATTTCTATGGGGAATCGAAACCGGTTTTCGGGGCTTCCTCCCCATTCATCTTGGCGGTCATTGGTTTTGGGCGCAACGAATTCATTAATCAAATACCCTTCCGAGCCCATTATTTCTACCCCGTCGTATCCTGCTTTTTGCGCAAGCGCTGCCGCCTTCACATAGTCTCGAATGGTGTTTTTGATTCCTTTTTGCGAAAGCTTCTTGGGCTTAAATGGAGATATGGGAGATTTCTTTGCGGATGGCGCTACGGCAAAGGGGTGATAGGCGTATCTTCCGGTGTGTAAAATTTGCATGCAAATCAATCCACCTTCTTGGTGGACAGCTTCCGTAATGAGCCGGTGCTTGGAGACGACGGATGGTTTTATCCTTGCGGAAAATGGGGAGACCCAGCCCGCTCGATTCGGGGCAATACCACCGGTTACAATCAAGCCTACCCCACCTTTGGCTCGAGCAGCATAGAAAGCCGCCAAGCGCTCAAAACCACCTTTTGCTTCTTCCAGTCCGAGATGCATCGAGCCCATCAACACCCGGTTGGGCAAAGTGATAAATCCTAAGTCTAACGGAGCAAATAAATGGGGATAGGCCATGTCTATTTTTTCTCCAAAGATATGGAAAAAGGGCGAATATCCCAAAGTGAAGTCAGGAAGGGCGAATTGCATTCGCCCAATCCCAACTGAAGCCCAAGCCCAAAGACCGAAAAAAGCCATCCCGCCCACCAAAACAGAAAAAAAGCTCATCTACCCCCTAGACCAAACAGCTTGTTATGAAAAAACTACTCTTTCTAGCCATCATCTTATTAGCAGTTGCTTGTCAATCTGAAAGTAAACGGGCAGATTTTGCGAAAACCGAGCAAGCTGCTTCGGAAGAAGCGATGGTACCCCCATCACCACCCCAAGATGAACGGGCGCCAGCAAGCCCTTTGCCGGCTCGAAAAATTATTAAAACTGCCCGACTCCGGATGGAAGTTAAAAATCTGGAGACGAGTACCGCCCAAATCCGGCGTTTGGTAGGACAGTTGAATGGTTTTGTCTCCAATCTCAATCTATCCAATTCAAATTATGAACTCAATAGTGAAATAACCATCAAAGTTCCTTCCGATAAATTTCAGGAATTGTTGGATTCTATCAAACACCAAGCTGTCTTTTTGGAATACGAACAAATACACACCAATGATGTCACAGAAGAATACCATGATCTCCAAACTCGCCTAAAAACGAAGAAAGAAGTCCGTGACCGCTATGTTGATATCCTACGCAACAAGGCTAAGACGGTAAAAGATGTCTTATTGGCAGAGGATAAAATCCGCATCATCCAAGAAGAAATCGAAGCTGCCGAAGGGCGTCTGAAGTTTTTATCTGCTCATGTCAGCCTAAGTACAATCACCGTCAATCTTTTTCAAAAAATAGAATTCAAACCTTCGCCGAAGACCTACACCAATACTTTCCGGAACCGGTTGGGCCGCTCCTTTAAAAACGGGTTGGTTTTTATAGAAGAATTGATTTTGGGGTTGATTTCTATTTGGCCTTTGCTGTTGATTTTTGGTCTGCTTTTTGGCTTTCGGAAACGAATCTTTAGGCGCTTTAGGGGGTAGTTTTTTTTGGGTAAGTTTCTGTTCAACTGTTCAATTTGCTCCACATCGTACCAAGAAAAAGCCCTATTGCATTGGCAATAGGGCTTTTTTGGATTCCAGAAAAGAGATGGAGTTTATTCTTTCTGAATTAAATTGGAGTAAGTCCCCTTTTTATAAAAGCATAATAACTTCCAATATAAAAAGCCATATCACCCATCAATCACTAAACCATAAGAAAGAAATCCAAATCAAAAAATAGCCGGCCGCTGAGTGATGTCATGGTAACAAATCACGTCTTCCGAAAAATAATGACTGACGATGCTTCGCCTGGATTTTCCTTTTTTTAAGATAGGGCTGCCACCATGGATAAAATGGGCATTCCAAATCAAAACGTCTCCCGGCTGTGCGGGCCAATAGGTTTTTTTTAAGTCCGATTGAGCTAGTTGGGCTTCCAGTGCATTTTCGTAGTCCACGTAATCGGTCTGTCCTGTGCGCCAAAAATTGATGCCCGAATCGTAATGAAATTTGCGAATGATAGGAAGTTTGTGGCTCTTAGGATAATAGAATAATTGCCCATTTTCTTCGGTGCAGGGCTCTAAAGCGACCCAAGCAGCTATCAAGTAACCATCCGGAAACGTGCTCATGTGTATGTAGTCGGAATGAGCCCTTTGTTCGCTGCCTTCAAAAAAGCCGATGCTTTGAAAGGGGATTGCTTTTTTGCCTAACAGAAAACTCAAGAGCTCCAAGATTTTTGGATTTTCTGTAAATTGCTTTCGAATAATTGGTGATTCCTTATGGATATCCGGAATTTTTTTACCGGTATAATTGGTGTGTTGCTCTAAATTGGTGCTCCGCTCATCCAAGACCTTTCGCATTTGGGCGACTTCTTGGTTGTCATAAAATCCCTCTAAAACTAAGTAACCGTCTTCCAGAAAATGCCTGATTTTTTCTTGAATGTCGGGAGAAAAACTTTGGAATTCTTCTTGGTGGGCTTGAAGCCATTGGGCAGCGTCATCACGCATCGTCCAAACCGGTTCTTGCTCCATACCTTGAAAGACATGGCTACCAATGGGGGCAAAAATACTTTTTTTGAGCCCATATTTTTGGTAGAGCGCCTTGTTGTGTTGAAGTTTTTTGGCATTTAAGATGTTGTTGATGACATACACGGCTTTCATATTCCGTAGGGAGCCGGTGTATTTTTTGAAGATATATCTTAACTCTCGCATTTTGTCAATATTTACTATTTTGCCAAAAGTATTGATTTTGTTTTGAAAAACCTAATGTGATGGGTTTGGAGTTGAAGAAGTTGATTCGCTTCGCTAGTTGAAAAAGTTGAGACGTTCGCCTACGGCTCTCTTGTTGAGAACTCGTCCTTCGGACTTCGTGGTTGAGTGCTTCGCAGGTTGAGATGATTTGGGTTTTTGTTTGGGATTTTACTCATCATTGGGTATTTGGAATTCTGTTTGGGGTTTTAGTTGAAGAAGTTGAATCGCTTCGCTAGTTGATTCACTCGTCCTTCGGACTTCGTTAGTTGATTCGCTTCGCTAGTTGAAAAAGTTGAGACGTTCGCCTACGGCTCTCTTGTTGAGACTCGTCCTTCGGACTTCGGGTTGAGCGCTTCGCTGGTTGAGATGATTTGGTTTTTTGTTGGGGATTTCACTCATCATTGGGTATTTGGAATTCTGTTTGGGG
>JALVCY010000477.1 GCA_027009605.1 Saprospiraceae bacterium | reverse complement strand
TGGAACTACCGACTAATCCATCAAATATGGATTTATATTAGGCTTTGCCCGTGGCGCCATGTTGCTGCGCTCCATGGCTACATCGGCAGTTGAAACAGCCGTTACATTGGATTTGGCAAACTGTTTGGGGAGTTGGTAGCAGCCAAATTTATTTGGCTGAAAAAGCATGTTCCAAATAAATTTGGAACTACCGACCAATCCATCAAATATGGATTTATATTAGGCTTTGCCCGTGGCGCCATGTTGCTGCGCTCCATGGCTGCAACGGCAGTTGAAACAGCCGTTACATCCAACATGGAAAACTGCTTGGGGGAGTCGGTAGCAGCCAAATTTATTTGGCTGAAAAGCCTTGTTCCAAATAAATTTGGAAATACCAGCAAATCCAGCAAATATGGACTTATTTTTGGGGTTGCCCGCGGCCCATTTTGCTTCGCCTATGGCTACATCGGCAGTTGAAACAGCCGTTACATCCAACACGGAAAACTGCTTGGGGGAGTCGGTAGCAGCCAAATTTATTTGGCTGAAAAGCCTTGTTCCAAATAAATTTGGAAATACCAACAAATCCAGCAAATATGGACTTATTTTTGGGGTTGCCCGCAGCGCCATTTTGCTTCGCCAATGGCTACTTCGGCAGTTGAAACAGCCATTACATCCAACACGGAAAACTGCTTGGGGGGAGTCGGTAGCAGCCAAATTTATTTGGCTGAAAAGCCTTGTTCCAAATAAATTTGGAAATACCAACGAAAGTTGTAAAAATTTAAAAAAAAAATAACCCGAACTGTCACATCCAAGCCCCACACAGGGTACTACAGGCGAAATCACCTTTTATTAATCCGATGCGTAACTATTCAGCACGACTCCTTTGGCCAAAGAGAACTGTAAGATAGTTACCCACAAAAATTAAAACAATGAAAAAGAAAATATCTGTTTTTTTGATTAGCCTTTTTACCTTGACAGCTTTATTATTCACAGCCTGTGACAAGGACAACCCCGATCCCACTCCGCAAACAGATTGCTCCGACTTCGCCGTAACCATTCAAGTGCATGGGAATGAGTACTTAGTAGCCGTCCCGGCCAACGGAACCGCACCTTACACCTTTGCATGGACAGACGGCAGCACCGATGACAGTCTGCAAGTGGACTTGAATATGGCCGGCACTTTCGCCGTTACCGTTACGAGTGCAGATGGATGTACTGCTTCTGACACGTTTGAAATCACCATTGACCCTTGTGAAAACTTCTATGCCGGTATTACTCAGGATGGTTCTTCTTTAGTTGCTGCTACATCCGGTGGAACCGCTCCTTACACCTATAGCTGGTCTTCCGGACAAACCGAAAGCACCATTGTACCCAATGCAGATGGAAGCTACTCCGTTACCATCACAGATGCCAACGGGTGTGCTGCAACCGATGAGTATAATTATGTCGCTGACCCTTGTGCTAATACTGACCTAAGTGTCACGCTTCAATTTAGCTCAAATCCTGCAGGGAATACACTCGTAGCCATTCCTACCGGTGGCGTGCAGCCTTATTCCTACTCTTGGAGTAATGACCCAAATAATACGGATATGTTTACGGCAGCAAATGACCCCGGCACCTACATCCTTACCATTACGGATGCCAATGGATGTACAGCTAGTGCAGAATATACCGTTGCAGCCGGATGTGCGGATTTTAAAGTAAATATCGTCAGAGACAATAGCATCACCACGAGCATCCATTTTGATGCAGTCATTACCGCCGGCACTAGTCCTTTCAGCTATGAGTGGGGTGGATTTGGAAGCGGTACTGAAAGTTTTGTGGACATCGCTAATGGAACATCCGGGCCAATATCGGTTACCGTAACAGATGCCAATGGATGTATTGCACAAGACAACGACCAGTTCTAACGATTTCAGATACAAAACAACCGTAGGGGCATCCTTGTGATGCCCCATTACGGTTTTTCAATATCCTTACCGGTTCAAGTTTTGCATAAAAAGGCCGGTGGTTATAGAAATAATTGGTATTTTTGACAGTGATGATTCGGTTGGAGTTTAAAATGGTGTTTTTTGTAGAGACCAACTTCGGATTCTTAACTTTTGACCATTAACCTATTTTGAAAGCATGGAAATAGCTCATAGTTTGATACAAGCTTGCGCAAAACAAGAGCGCACTGCTCAAAAAGAGCTTTATCTAAAGCTATTACCATACCTGCGGGCAGTGGCCAATAGATACCTGAAAGATACTTCTTTCACCAAAGATGTACTGCAAGAAAGCTTTGTCAAAATTTTTAAGCACATCCATCAATATGACCCTGACAAAGCTCCACTTAAAAACTGGGCCGCTAGAATTGTCATCAATATCAGCATCAATTACAATGAGAGAGTAGTGGATGAATTGACGGAAGAATTGATTGTCGATATTCACGAAACTTTGGAAACCCAACCGGTGGAGCAATTGTCAGACGGCTTTTTATTGACCTTGCTCAAAAAGATGCCTAAAGGTTATTTTGAGATTTTTAACTTATTTGTGATTGATGGATATAACCACAAGGAAATCTCTTCTATTCTAGGTATTTCCGAAGCGCTTTCGCGAAAAAAATTGTCCCGTGCCAGAAGTTGGATCAATAAGACCTACTCGCTTTCTAGCTCAAATATGAAAAAATGAAAAACATGGAAAACGAATATAAAAAACGATTTAAGAATCAAAAAATGGATAATTCTGATTTCGATGTTGATGGCTTGTGGGATGCTATCGTGGATGATTTGGATGGGAAGACAACTCCGCCCAAAGGGAAAAGCCCACTCTTTAAATATTTGGGGTTTGGATTGGCTTTGCTTTTGCTTGTTGGGCTAGGTTGGTCGTACCTTGCTCAATCAGACAGCACGCAGCGTCTTGCGACAAAAACGAATGTTACTGAAAAACAAAACAACACACAACCCACTAATAATCAACAGGTTACACCTAACAAAACTATAAAGGAAGAAAAAATAAACACTTCCAAACAGGATGCTTCTAATGGTGTCATCCCTTCACCTAACACCCTTTCAAGCGAAACAAACGCTACGAACAATACAACTCTAAAGCGTCTTTCCGATGCCCAACCAATCCCTGCAAACAACAATCACAACCAAGCTACACCCAAAGAAAATCATTTTTCTCGCAAGAGTAATATTAAAAATAAAAATTCAAAACCAATAACACCAACCGACCAAAAGAAAGAAGGCAATATCAAAAATAACAACCGCCTAGTGGTTGCCGACAATGCCCAAAAATCACCGGAGTCAACAATAGATGCAGCACCAATAAAAGAACCAACACAAGGCAAAACAAAGTCATCACTTACACCTGCTAAGGATAGCCAAAATACAACCCAAGTCAACCAACAAAACCGGCCAACAGAGACAATCCACCCTCCAAAACAAGAGACCGATTCTTCCATCGCTGTAGCATCAAAGGATTCAAAAGCCACGCCTGTCGAATCGAAAAAAAGCCCTTTGACAGAGACAGACCTAGGCCATTCATTGACCGATTACACTGACCAAAGTCCGGCCGAAGTCAACGACAGCTTAACTAATGAGATGGCCGGCATAGATTCTTTGACGCAAGGAGCAGACCTGTTGCCTGCCATCAAACCCGCAAAGGTAAAAAACCTGCATTGGACAATGAGTCTATTGGCCGGTACCAACAAAAGCTTCTTGAACTTTAACTCCAAAGATGAAGCGGCCAAACTCAGAAACAAGCACGAAAAAGGGACTTGGGGCACGTCCTACGGTCTTCAGGTAGGTATGATTTGGAAGGATAAATTTATCTTGAGTAGCGGAGTGGAATACCATACACTTTGGTCCAAAATAGATTTTACGCAAGAGAAAACATGGACTCAGGACAGCGTATTGCAAGAAGTCCTCCTTAATCAAAATGGCGACATCATCGGCGTCACCTACGGCAGCCAAGTCAGGTCTTCCATAATCCAAACCGTCTGGAACAACCAATACAAAACTTACCGGATACCACTCGAAATCGGCTACCAAAGCCACCTAAAACACTGGATACTAGGAGCCAAGCTGGGCGCCATTTTCAATTTTACAAAATCGCAAAAAGGAAAGACTTTTAATCCGGAGCAAACCATCACCGCCTTCACCCAAGCCGATGCCTTTGCCCCATTGAATTCCTTCCAGATGGGATGGCGGGTGAGTCCCATATTGGGCTTCCAACTGACAGACAAAACCATCCTTTGCTTAGAACCCAAATGGACCGGGTACAAGGGACAAACCGCTGATATTCAAGAACTTGGGCTTGGGGGTAGTCTAAGTATTCAGTTTTGATGGTGAATCGCCAAGCTCGGAGTGTAGAATAGCATCGATAGCAATTGGGCCGGAACATTGCACTTAATCCTCGTTGCGTTTCACTACGTGGAGGATTATAAGAATTGGATTCTACTTATCAATATTACATTATTTGGGGACTATAGATGGAACTTGGGTTAACTCTTCAATCCTGCCCCCCTAACCGGAATTAAGAGTTAAGATTGCAGAATGAAGAGTGGAGATGTATGGGATAGTCCCCGTTATAGTTCTTGCCCCGAATCCCCAAAATATTTAAAGACTTTCATCATAAAATCCCCAAAAATCCCCTTTGCAGAAAGGGGATTTTATGGCCTTTAAATATTTTGGGGAGAGAGTTCCTAGAAAGAGCAGATTCCTCAATAAAAGCCAAGAATTGGGCACTGAAGAAAAAGACATCCACTACCTTCTGCCAAACTTTTTCGCAAATGGATCGCTAAGCTTGGAGCGCAGCGGAATACCGATAGGAATCGGCAGGTGAGCCAAGAATTGCGCACTGAAGATTAGAGCATCCACTACCTTCTGCCAAACTTTTTCGCAAAATTCCAGATTCATACGTATAGCTAGGCAAATGTAGTGTCTTTTTCTTGGTTTTTGTGCAAACGGTTTGGCTCACCCACCGCATCACTATCGGTGCTCCGCCTTCTTTGTCGACTTCGTCTCCAAAGGCTGCGAGCTTAGCGATCCAGTGAGTAGCGCAGCGATTCAACTAAACAGAATTTTCCGTAGCTTTGCCCATCATTCAAAAAAAACTCAAAATATGAAATTTTTTATCGATACGGCCAACTTGGAAGACATTAAGGAAGCCAAAGCATTAGGTATTTTAGATGGAGTCACCACCAACCCATCTCTTATGGCCAAGGAAGGCATCACCGGTGTACGCAACATCCAAGCCCATTACGAAAAAATATGCGCCATCACCGACGGCGATGTCAGTGCAGAAGTGATTTCCACCAATTATGCCGGCATGGTCAAAGAAGGTAAGCAGCTTGCCAAAATTGCCCCTAATATCGTCGTCAAAATCCCCATGATAAAGGACGGAATCAAGGCCATCAGCACCTTTTCAGAACTAGGCATACGGACTAATTGCACCTTAGTTTTCTCTCCCGGTCAAGCGATTTTAGCTGCCAAAGCGGGTGCGACTTATCTAAGTCCTTTCATTGGGCGGATTGATGACATTACTTGGGATGGAATTGGATTGATTCGGGATATTGCGGAGATTTATGCCATTCAGATGTATGAAACTTTGATTTTGGCTGCCTCCATTCGCAATAGTAATCACATTGTGGATGCGGCTCGTTCCGGAGCAGATGTCATCACCAGCCCGTTGAATCCAATCCTAGGCCTTTTGAAGCACCCGTTAACCGATATCGGCTTAGAAAAATTCTTAGCGGATCACAAAAAAGCAAAACGCAAAAAGTAAATGGGTTGGCCGGCTTTCGCCAAAATGACCTTCCGGCAAAACTAACAAGTATTGGCTGAAGAGCCATGAAAATTAGGTCTTAGCACTCGGTCGAAAGTGCATTTCGCTGATGTCTGTCACAGTCTGTGCCTACGCTTCGCACATGGATGCCCTAGTGGTAGGCGCAGGTCGTGGGTGTATGCCGTGTATATCACCTGCCGGCGGGGTCAAATTTGCCCCCCGTAAGGACGAAGGGATGCGGCCGTGCATCCCCACGTCAACACACACAAAAAATGCCTATATTTTGCCTTAAAATAGGAGCACCTAAACAGTTACAAAGAAAAACCAAAAAATATTAGCTACCAACAACATGAAAAAACTAACCCCTTCTCAGCTGCTTGCGCAAAAAAACAAACTCCCCTTGCTGGACGTCAGAACACCGGCGGAATACGAACATGCACACATTCCAGGCGCCATCAATCTCCCCCTTTTCTCCAACGAAGAGCGGGTGGTCATCGGCACCTTGTACAAAAAGCAGGGCAAAGACAAAGCCGTAGAGAAGGGCTTAGAATTTGTCGGCCCCAAGCTAGCCGGATTTGTAAAAAGAGCCAAAAAACTAGCTGTGGACAAAGAAATCATGCTCCATTGTTGGCGGGGTGGTATGCGGAGTGGCAGTATGGCTTGGCTTTTTGAAACTGCCGGCTTGCGCCCCAATGTACTAGAAGGCGGTTACAAAGCTTATCGGCGACTCCTCCACAAAACTTTTTCCGAAAGGAAGCTCAATCTAAAAATTCTAGGCGGCAAAACCGGTTCCGGCAAAACACTAATCCTCCACGCCCTACAAAATAAAGGCGCACAAATAATTGATTTAGAAGGTCTTGCCAATCACAAAGGCTCGTCCTTCGGAGCCATCGGGGAAGAGCCCCAACCCAGTACCGAATTCTTCGAAAACTTACTCTTCGAAAACATCCTTCAACTTGACCCCAAACAAACCATCTGGGTCGAAAACGAAAGCCGCGGAATAGGCACGGTCTATATCCCCGAAGGCTTCTGGAAACAAATGCAAAAGGCACCACTCTACCAGATTTCCATCCCCAAAGAAGAGCGCCTCCAAATCCTAACTCAAATGTACACGGGCAAAGACCCCGCCATCCTACAAGCCGCATTCGAAAGAATCAAAAAGAAACTAGGTGGTCAAAATCTAAAACTAGCACTCGAAGCCCTACAAAAAGGGGACTACAAGACCGCCGCCGATATCGCCCTTTTCTACTATGACAAGGCCTATACTTACAGCTTTGAGAATAATCCCACGCCGAATATTCAGATGTTTGACTTTGATTTTTTTGACGCGGATCGGATCGCTGATCGCTTGTTGAAAGTATAGTAGTGAGTAGTGAGAGATGAGTAGTGAGTAGTGAGTAGTGAGTGGTGAGTAGTGAGTGGTGAGTAGTGAGTGGTGAGTGGTGAGTGGTGAGTAGTGAGTGGTGAGTAGTGAGTGGTGAGTGGTGAGAGTTCCCAAGAAAGAAATCTGCGCATATCTGCGGGAAAAAATCTGCGAAAATCTGCGGAAACCAAATCTGCGTACATCTGCGAAAAAAAACAAGCAAAAAAGGATTCACCCGGCCACCGCCCCAACCGCATCTTCCACCCCATCCACCAGCACTTGTCCGATAGCCAAATTACTAAAATGTTTCAGCGCAAAAGTCCGGGCACTCTGCCCTATCTTAATCAACTTTTCCGGATGACTATGACAAAAACGAATCGCTTCCACAAATTCATCGGGTGTATCAGCGATTAGGATATTCTCCTGATGCGTCGCAAAAATACCCTCCAATCCCAATCGAGTCGTAATAACCACCTTGCCAAGCATCATACCCTCAATAATTTTGGCCCGAATCCCACTTCCTGAAAGCAGGGGCACAATCATCACAGAATGTTCATTGATAAACGCCGGTGCATCCGGTACTTCCCCATAAAAAGTGACATTGGGTATCCGCAAATTCAATAAAGATGTAGGCGTCTTTTTCCCGGCCACATGAAACGTCAAATCACCAAAGCCTCGATGCACTGCCGGCCAAGCCGTCTCCAAAAACCAATTCAAGCCCTCCACGTTGGGCATCCAATCCAAAGACCCGATAAAAGACAAGGACAAAGGCCGCCTAAATGATTGATAATCAGGAATATATAACTTTTCATCTAAACCAATAGGTACAACCACACTCTGCTTTTTCAAGCCAAAAGCTCTAAACTTGACCAAATCAGACTCCGCAATAGCGACAAATAAATCCACCTTATTCATCACGCTCAATTCAAATTTTTTCAATCGGGACGAAGCCTGATTAAGCACAATTTTTTTGGGCAAAGACTTAGAATTTGCGGCAATATGCGCCCAAATTTCGTGTTCCACATTATGTGCACGCATTGCCACCAAGGCTTTAGAATGACCTCGAATCACCTCAATATAAGGTGCCAAAATGATGGTTTCCAAAAGCACTAAATCATAATCACCTTGCGTCAAGAGTCCAATTAATTTTTGACGAAAGTCCTCGGTAATAAACCGGTAAACATGGAAGCTTTTAGTGGTAAAGAGATTGGAAAAAATATTGAGATAATTGACTGAATTATCAAGATAAGACGTCTCAATCCGCTCATAATGGTCAAATTCGGCCGGCAATTGCTCCAAATCAAAGAAATGCTTCTTGGTATTCATCGACAAAAGTGTGACCTCGTGCCCCAAATCCCGCAAGGCTTTGGCCAAAAAAGTAACAGCGATAGACTCGCCATCATTTAATGGATAAGGAAATTTTTTGCACAATTGGAGTATTCTCATCGGTGATAATTCGCTGTCTTGTCCTACCGCTGCGGCATTTCGGATTGTTATTTTGTACCTGCGTAATTAACGCTTAAGCGGTCACAATATTACTACTTTTTGTCCAATTCAGCCGCATAAAGCCCGGAAATTCCTTCTTTTGACGCCGCACAAACCCCTTTTTCGGTGATTAGACCGGTCACCAATCGAGCCGGCGTCACGTCAAATGCATAATTTGATGCCGGGCTTGCTTCCGGGGTCAACCGCACTTGAACTACTTTTTCTTCATAAAGGCCTTGGATAAAATTGACTTCGTCTGCGCTTCTCTTTTCGATAGGAATCTCCTGCACCCCGTCTTCAATCGTCCAATCTATCGTCGAAACCGGCAGAGCGACATAAAACGGGACACCGTTGTCTTTGGCGGCCAAAGCCTTGAGATAAGTGCCGATTTTATTGGCCACATCTCCGGTACGAGTCGTCCGGTCGCTACCCACCAACACCATATCC